>JABDQY010000001.1 GCA_013042025.1 Bacteroidia bacterium | reverse complement strand
CGTTTAAAGCGTACACTGTTAAGCATACTTCATAAACACCAGGTTTGTCATAGCTGTGCTTAATTTCATCTCCTCTTCCTTTATTTCCATCTCCAAAATTCCATATAAATCGAGCAGGTGCATCATTTGCCTTAGCAAAGAATTTAAAATCACCATCTTCTTGTCGATATTCAAATTTCGCTTCCAATTTACATGGAGCTGAAATTATAATCTTCTTACAAACTTCCTTTCTACATCCGTAAGTTAAATCTTCAGCTACATAGCAAACCTCATAGACACCCGGTTTCGCATAGGTGTGTTTTACTTCATCTTTTCTTTCTCCACTTCCATCTCCAAACTTAAATCCTGTGCTAACATTATTACTGTTTGTTTCACCTTTCAATTTCACAGTCATTCCTTCCACCTCATACTTGAATGCAATCTTTAATCTATCACAATCAACAATTTCAATTTTTTTAGAAACACGAGTTGTACAACGTTGATTGGTTGAACTGTTAAATGCAATTGTAGTTAGGGTTACATTGTAACTCCCTGCTGCACTATAGGTGTGTTCCACTCTTTGTCCTCGCTTGAAAGAACCATCACCCAAATCATAAGCAAATACTGCTGGAGTATGGCTTGACTTAGCCTCAAATACTACCTTCTTCGTATTGTGATCAATTTTAAAATCGAAATCAGAAGAACATGTAGTAGATTGAGAGAAAGCAGTTGTTATTAAAAATAAAGCTGCTGGAATTAGTAATAAAAGTCTTTTACCTTGTAAAAAAATCTTTTGCGTTTTTGTAAGATTCATAAAATTTAGCATTTGTTTGATTATTGGTCAAGCCAAACCCTATGATGGTTGCATCAAAAAATTAAATTATTTCACTGAGAAATTGTATTTAGTTGTTTATCAGTAACTTAAAAAAGATTATTTTTTACTTCTTGCGATCAATAACGTACTTTATTAGAGCAGATATATACTCAATTGACGATTGAGTTTCAATATTATTCAGAATAGATTCTGCTTTTTTCTTAAACTCTAACATCCGTTTTTCAGCATATTCAATGCCTCCTTTTTCTCGAACAAAGGAGATAACTTCGTCAATCTGTTTTTTAGATTTTTTGGAATTTTTTATAATTTTTAAGACTCCTCTTTTTTCTGATTTACTTGAATTGTTCAATGCATAAATCAAAGGAAGAGTCATTTTCTTCTCAACGATATCTATTCCTGTAGGCTTACCAATTTTATTATCTCCGTAATCAAAAAGGTCATCTTTTATCTGAAAAGCTATGCCAAGAGATTCGCCCATCTCAAGTACACTATTAAGTGTATCTTCATTTTGATTTGTGCTATAGGCTCCAATTCCACAGCAACTTGCTAAAAGTGATGCTGTTTTCTTAGTGATTATATCAAAGTATACCTCTTCAGTAATATCCAGTTTCCTAGCCTTTTCCATTTGAAGAAGCTCACCTTCACTCATTTGTTCAACAGCAGTTGATAGTATTTCAAGAGACTTAAAGTCTTTGTTTCTCAAAGACAATAACAATCCTTTAGACAACAAGTAGTCCCCAACTAAAACAGCTATTTTATTCTTCCATAACGCATTAATAGAAAAGAACCCTCTTCGCATATTCGCTTCATCTACAACATCATCATGAACAAGAGTTGCAGTATGTAACAGTTCAACCAATGCTGCACCGCGATATGTGGTCTCATTAATATCTCCAAATAGTTTAGCACAGTGAAGCACAAGTAAGGGTCGCATTTGCTTTCCTTTGCGTTTCACTATATAATTCATAATAGTATCCAACAAAGGCACTTTGCTACGTACACTTTCTCTAAACTTATATTCAAAGATTTTAAGTTCTTCTTCTATGGGAGACTTTATATAGGTTAAAGTATTTACCATTAAAACAATCGCAATTTACATGAGTATTTATGGTATAAACAAAAAAAGAGAGCAAATGCTCTCTCTTTTTAAAATATTTAAGTGATTATTAATCGTCACCTATATCTTTAGATGCAGTATAACTCAGTTTTAAGGCATTAACTTCTCTTAATTCTTGCTTAATATCTGTAATTATACCCATTTTAACCGTTTTATCAGCTTTGAGTGAAGTTGTCATATAAGGCACTTCTTTTTCATCTTTTTCACTGTTCTTAAGCGTGATATAGTCTTGAATATCATCAACAGTCGCAAACTTATCGTCCAATTGAATACGTGGTGTAGTTCCATATATATCAGACTGCAATGGTGGACCGACAAAAATGTAGTGTAAACGCGACTTCTTCTCAAGCTTCTCAACTTCAGTAGCTTTCGGTAAAAGCGTTTTTACTTTCATCTCTCTATCCCTCATCTTAGTTGCAACCATAAAGAAGAACAATAGCATGAATACAATGTCAGGCAATGCCGATGTATTAATTGCCGGCAACGATTTTCCTTTATTATTTTTAAACTTAGACATTAATTCCCTCCTTTATTAACTGGTTCTGCCTCTGATAACTTTTTAGGATACTTCTTTTTTACCTCGTCAATTTGAGCTTTCTGTCTCAACTTATTATATGGCTTCCCAAACGTTTGTTGCGAATACTCATTTCTAACAATGGTATAAGCAGCTGTGAGCTCATTATAGACCTGAACATACATGTCATAAGATGTTCCTCTATCATTCTTAAGCGATACAATTGCCTTAGTTGAAGTTGTTGAAAGTGTTGGATCTTTACCTTCGTTGGTAAGGTGATCAATTGTTTTTTGTCTTAGCTTATCTATAGTCATCCATTTTTGCTCAACCAGTAGCTGATCGGACGCATTGACTAGAACTTCTAACACTTCTCGTTTCCTCTGTTGAGATTCAGGTGGTGGTTCATTCGTTATTGGTGGCAAAGCAACTTGTAATCCTGTTGGGATATCCATTGTTGTTGTTACCAAAAAGAAAACCAATAACAAGAAAGCAATATCTGCCATAGAACCAGCATTAACTTCAGGTATGCTTCTACTATTTCTTGCCATTACTTCTTACTTTTTAAATAAACCTGAGAACTCTGAAACTAAAATTCCAATACCTGCAATACCTAAAGCACCATACACTAGGTACCAACCTGCATCAATCATTTTAGATTGACCTGCAGTTGTAACACCAAAGTCTAAATAAGAATCAAGTACTTCCCCTTGGGATGCGACATAACCTATGCCAGCAATAACCAACATTGCAACAATCCCTACAATCAAACGTAATGATGATTTAGGGTGATTTATGATGTTTCCAATTGAAGCGATTAGAGTAATGCCAACAGCTAAACCAAGCAAGATATAAGTTACAATTAAACTCATAGAACTTCCTCCTGTTGGATTGCTTCCGCCCCAAATGAATATTCCAATACCTATTGCAATGGCTATTACTACTAAAATATAAAACGCTATTCTAATAATATTATTCATTATCCTTTTACTACTTTATTCTTAACTAAAATATCAACTAACGAAATTGAAGCTTCCTCCATTCTGTTTACAATACTGTCAATTTTTGAAACTAGATAGTTATAGAATAATTGAAGAATAATCGCAACTATAAGACCTGCTACTGTAGTAAGAAGTGCAATTTTAATACCCTTTGCAACTACTGCAGGAGAAATATCTCCAACTTTTTCAATTGTATCAAATGCTTCAATCATACCAATAACCGTTCCCATGAAACCAAGCATCGGTGCAAGAGCAATAAATAATGACAACCATACAAGTCCTTTTTCTAACTGGCCCATTTGAACAGAACCATATCCAACAACTGCTTTTTCCACTACCTCAATAGATCCCTGTGACGACCTATCCAAACCTTGATAGAAGATACTTGCTACAGGTCCTCTTGTATTTCTACAAATTTCTTTAGCTCCTTCAATATTTCCTGCAACTACTTCAGATTCAATTTCCGCTACAAACTTATCTGTGTTTATAGACATCCAAAACAAAGAGATAATTCTCTCAACTGCAATTGCTAATCCTAGGATTAAACATAATAAAGGTAAAGCCATAAATGCTGGACCACCCTCAATAAATTTCTTTTTTAGTACTTGATGACCGCTTTCTTTGGCTTCAGGTGCTTCTTCTTCAGCTGCAGTTTCTTCTACTACTGCTTCTTCAGCAGATTCAGCTTCTTCAGCAGATTCAACTTCTTCAGTTGCGGCTTCTGGTGCTGCTTCTTCATTTTGAGCGTTAACTGTAAGTACACTAAATGTCATTAAACATAACAACATTAATAAGGATGTGATTTTTTTCATTTTATTATTTGGCTTATTATTACGTATTGCGGACAAAAATAGAAAAATTTGCCTATCAGAATGCATTATCAACATTATTTTAAAGTTTTATTTTCTCTAATACAACTCAAAGATGCATTTGACCGTATAATATTTTTTAAAAACTATAAAAACAGCCATTTTCGCTTTACCAAAGGTCAATTTTAATAAGATACAATTCATGGCAAAGACAAAAACAGCTTACATATGCTCTAGCTGCGGAGCAAATTATGCTAAAATGATGGGTAAATGTTTCTCTTGTGGTGAATTCAACACTATTCATGAAGAGACCGTTACTAAATCAAAAGCAGGAACATACAACTTAAGTGAACTGGAAGGAGTTGTAACACCTATTAAGAATGTTGATGCCATTGAGCTTGCCAGAATTAAAGCTCCAGGTACCGAGTTGAATCGTGTTCTAGGAGGAGGAATCGTTCCTGGTTCTGTAATACTGCTAGGTGGCGAACCAGGAATCGGAAAATCAACACTACTGCTTCAATCTGCTTTAAGAATGAACAAAAGGGTATTGTATGTTAGCGGTGAAGAAAGCTTGAATCAAATCAAAATGCGTGCAGATCGCATAGGAATTACAAATGAAGAATGTTTATTACTTAATGAAACTTGTGTTGAAGGTATCATACAACATTTAAAATCAACCAAACCGTCTTTTGTTATCATAGATTCTATCCAAACAATGTTTTCCAAGTATTTAGAGTCTACCCCCGGAACAATTTCTCAAATTAGAGAAACAAGTGCCTTACTCATTAATTATGCTAAAAAGAACGAAGTCCCCATAATCCTGGTAGGTCATATCACAAAAGAAGGTCAACTTGCTGGTCCTAAGTTGCTGGAACATATGGTAGACACTGTTCTTCAATTTGAGGGTGAAACCCAACATAGTTACCGGATTCTAAGAACATTGAAAAATAGGTTTGGAAGTTCACTGGAACTTGGAATTTATGAAATGACATCCGAAGGAATGCGTGAAGTTGATAACCCTTCCGAAATTTTAATTAATCAACGAAGCGAAAACTTATCCGGAGTAGGTGTAGTTGCTTCCTTAGAAGGAAACCGTAGTTTATTAATTGAAACACAGGCACTTGTAAGTGCCGCTGTTTATGGAAATCCGCAACGAAATACCAATGGATATGATATAAAAAGACTTAATATGTTATTAGCGGTATTAGAAAAAAGATGCGGCTATAAGCTTTCACAACAAGATGTGTTTGTGAACATTGCTGGAGGCCTAAAAGTTTCAGATCCTGCAACAGACTTAGGTATTGCCGCTTCAATTGTCTCTTCTTTTGAAAATTTAGCCTTACCTAACAAAATGGTTTTTGCTGGTGAGATAGGTTTAAGTGGAGAAGTTAGAGGTGTAAACCGCATTGATCAACGCTTGAAAGAAGCTGAAAAGCTGGGTTTTAAAGAATTTATTCTTTCGGATCAACTGGACATCAAACAAAAAGAGTATAAGATTAAACTACACAGGGTAGGAAACATAATTCAAGTGTTTAACCTTCTTTTTGGATAAAATACTGGCTAAATATATGTACATTGGTAGTGCTCAAACCTAGCAATAAGTAATGCTTTGTGGGAATTGTTGTGTCAGAAATGTGGTGTTTTTGTATTTATTTTAAAAATAATTTAAAAATGATGCAACCAAACATTCGATTGTCCGACTAATGAGTAAAAAGGATAATTTGGCAAATGAACAGGAACTTATTTCAGCCTGCATTGATAATAACCCACAAGCACAAAAAATTTTGTTTGAAATGTATGCGGGTAAAATGCTTGGAGTTTGTGCACGTTATTGTCCGAATTTGGAAGATGCAAAAGATGCTTTACATGAAGGGTTTATCAAGATATTTAAGCAAATTGACAAGTTTAATGGAAATAGTAAACTTCAAACTTGGATGACTAGGATAATGATTTTTACAGCAATCGATCACTTCAAGAAGAGTATAAAATTTAACTACTACGAAAAAGATGAAGATATATATAAAGCTACAAATAGAGAAATATCAGAAGAGGTTGAATATGATGATGAACAAGTTAACATTAATGATCTTTACGCCGTGATTAACGAATTGCCTGAAGGATACAAAGTGGTTTTCAACCTTTATGCGATTGATGGGTTTACTCATAAACAAATTGCGAATAAACTTGGAATATCAGAAGGGACATCAAAAAGTCAATTAGCGAGAGCACGTAAATTGTTGCAAAAACTAGTTAAAGAGAAATTGAACATTGGCAAAGCATAAAAAACATATAGATGATTTTTTTAAGGATCACTTAAATGATTCTTCGTTACCACTATCAGGTGGTGAGTGGGATGCTATTGCAAAAGAATTGCACCCTAAAAAGAAACGATTTATCTGGTGGATTTGGTTGATCCCAGCAATTATAGTAGGTGCTGCAACACTCTATTTCTCTGGTTTGATAGACGAAAATCCATCAAATTCTACCTCTCTATCTAAACATTCTGAATTAGCTATAAATAACAACTTAGAAAACAATACTTCAGAAGAGAGTATTGGGGATCTACCAAAAACAAATCAGTACGAAGACTTTGTAACAGAAGATGCTGCACAGATATCTAATGTGACCGCATCAAACAGTAATTCGCGTTTAGATCAGAATAATGCTTCTCCAATCAAACAAACACTAAAACCAATAATTGGAAATAATCCATCTACACAAGGAACTGTTGACCGAAAAGATGAAGTTAGAAATCAGAAATACAACGAACTTCAAGACTTAATTCTAAGTGCAAAACAAAATGTAGAGTTTGACTTGAGCAATGTGTATTCTTTTAATGCTATTCAATTGGACGGAGAAGATAGTAATTCAAATAACACTAAATCCTATGTTTATCCTCCAATTGGACCTAAACCTATCTTGTCCAATATTCAAATAGGGTTTACAATTGATGGTTTATCAAATAACCAAAACTTAAATAGTTCTATTGCAGAAGGTGCTGATTACACAAGATTAAGAGAGAACAATGAAAGTTCAAGATTAACTACTGCATATAATTTCCAAATAAAGTCGAACATCAAAAGTTTAACTGCAGCCACTGGTCTTTCATACGTAATTAAAGGACAGCAATTAGACAATGGAGCAAATCCTACAACACTTAAATACCAGATTTATGATAGCCTTCCATACATTGATATTGATGGAAATCTAACATATTTACCTTTTAATTATAGAGATACATCCATAAGTGGGAACTTTACAAGTCCTTCCTATCATTATGTGAATGTTCCAATCAAATTAGGTAAAACGTTTTACTTAACCAACCGAGTAAGCGTTGATGCACTTGCTGAGCTACGAGTAGGATATCTGGTTTCTACTTCAGGAACAAGCTTAAACTATGGAATTAAGCCAACTAGCATTAATGCATCTGATTTCAATCGATTCAATCTAGGAACCGGCGGGTCTATTGGATTAAATTATAAATTAAGAAACGATATCTCTTTTAACATAAATGCAAACTTTAACACTGATTTAAACAACAGTTTAAGCCAAGAGAAAACAACACAGAAGTTTACCTTATATGGAATGGGGATTGGTGTATTTTATTCAATTAATAACAAGTAGAAGATGAGAAGAGTAGTAATATTATACATATTGGTTTTAACCTTTTTCAGCGGAGAGGCACAAATTTGGAGACAGTTTCAAAATGGTATTGAAACAAGTCCTACAGCAATAACCACATCAGACCAACTGATTGCAACATCTCACATTGTTGCTTCAAAGGCTGGAACGCGGACCTACAAAATAAATATTTGGAATGGATACTATTGGCAATCGCTACCTCTCATTGAAACCGATTCTACTGGCTTAATATATTCATTGCAATTCTATAATAAAGCACTTTACATCGCAGGTAAATTTTCAGAAGCGAATGGTCTTGATTCGTCCAAAAACATAATACGATGGAGTAACAGAAAATACGAGTCTGTACCACAACTATGGAGAAAGTTAAATGATTTTTCGCGAATAGACGGGATGACTGTTTATGGAAACACCCTTTTGCTTCATGGACCTTTCGTAAGCACCTCGAGTGTCAATAATGGAGATAACATAGTTGCGTTTTCTGGAAATGCAGTGGCAGCATTACCCGTTAATTTTGGTAAAGGAATAGATGGCAACATCTATGATATAAATAGCGATCAAGAAGACTTCCTGGTAATCGGCGGTAGATTTACAAAGGTTGATGGATCTGTGGCAAAACAAATAGCCTATTTCACAAATAACCAATGGACTAGAATTACAAATAATTCCATTATCCCTTCTAAGCTGGCTGTGCATAAAAGCGACATCTTCTTTTACGGAAACGAATTAGGTAAGTCTCAACGAGGATTCTATAGAGTAGATGGTACAGGTATAGATACCCTTAGTAAAGGGTTACAAGAAGTTTCTAAAATATATGATATCGTTATTATTGACGGTACTCTTTATGCTTGTGGACTTTTTACGCTCAATGATAAATTAGACGATCAGCACCTTATTAAATTTGAGAACGAGGAATGGGTGCCGGTCCAAAATGGCAATCTATCAGGTATTACAAAACTTGTAAACTTCAAAAACACTCTAGTCTCTACAGGAGCTTTCACCTATAATTCAATATTTAATTTAAACCATATAGCTCAATATATTGAGAATGCTGGTATCGCTTCAGGAAGTGTGTTTTTTGATAAAGATAAGAATTGCATATTCAACAATAGAGACGAACAATTATCCTCCATGATGGTTCGTGTTAGTCCTGGTAACTTAATAATTAAACCAAATGATAATGGTAAATTTTTTACCGTATTGGAAAACGGGAATTACACCTTTAAAATAATCCCAAATAAATACTGGAAGGCATCTGCTAACTGTAATGATGGTGAAATTGATGCGGTGATATCAAAAGGAGAAGTGAACGATTCAATTCATTTTGCAATGCTTCTTGAATTTGGTAAGCCAGACTTAAGCATTAAACTAACATCAGCCACAGGATGGACCGCTCGAAACAAAAAAGTAAATCAATATCAAATTTCGTATTCCAATGTTGGATCTGAAGACATTACGGAGACCCAAGTTGTCTTAAAGCTTGATGGTAATCTAAAAAACATACAGGCTAAACCAGCACCAAGCCAGATAACTTCCGATAGCATAATTTGGCAAGTAAAGGAGCTTTATGTTGGAGAATCTAGGCAGATTCAGTGCGAAATTGAAGTAGATGCGGATGATGCAACAAAAGAAGTTAACTTAGAAGCAAGCATCCCTCTTCAAGAAGGTGAGGAAGAAGGAGAAGATAACACTTCAGGATTGCAACAAATTTTGAATGATGAAGATTTTGAGTTTAGAAAACAAGTATTCCCAAATATCGGAGGAGACACCGCTATCATTCAAGAAACAGAGGATAAGATTCAATATCAAATTAGTTTTAGCAATTACACAACAGATACCATTCGGAATGTATATGTAATTGACACCATAGGGTTAAATCACTCTATGACCTACATCAAAGAGATTGGTGCTAGCCACAATTTCTCTACACAAGTTTATCCTGGTTTGCCCGGAACTGATATTGGTATAATCATATACACCTTTAACAATATTAATTTACCGCCTAATCCAACTAAAAACCCAGAAATGATTGCAGCCTCTGGTTATATCACTTTTGAAATTGGTTTACAAAGTGGTTTAACTGAAGGAACAATGCTGAGCAACAAAGCACATGTATCATTTGACTATTTCAATCCCGAACAGACAAACTGGGTTTATGCTTTGGTTGAAGAAGAATCTGTAGGAATTAAACATATTGAGGAGAAACAATTAAAATTATTCCCAAATCCTACTCACACATTGTTGAACTTTGAATTGCCAAAGATCAAAAATGCATTGTATCGAATTACAGCAGTTTCTGGGGAAGAAGTTTCTAATGGAACGTTAGAACAAAACACATTAAACGTTGCCTCTTATTCATCTGGCATTTACTTTATTGAAGTAATTGCGGAAGATGTTGCATATCGTGCTAAATTCATAAAATACTAGAGTTTAACCACATCTTCAGCTAAAACAACTGGGTGATAACTTTGAATTATCCTTTTTGAGCTATCGCTCAATTGATTGAATTTTGAATCAAAGTTTTCCATTGCGATTTCATTGTAAAATAGCTTGAATGCTTTCTTGCTTTCACTTAAAGCTTGTATAAAAAAAGAATATTCTACTTCTCTTTCGGTTTTTAGAACTAAGACATTTTTGATCGCCTTCCTTTTATCGAAGTTTGAAGCAATCTCTTCACTTAGATCTTCAAAATCTACTTCGTTATTTTCGAGCATTAGTTCACCATATCTGTTTAAAAGAAGATTGGTCTGTACAATAGTTACACTATCTGGCACGGCAAAGGCCTTGGATATTGTGGATGAAATCCCATAATCATTATGAATGGTAGAAGAAACTAAAAAAAATATTAGAAGTAGAAATGCAACATCCGCCATCGTGCCTCCGTTTACGTTTGGGGCATTCTTTATCAATTTTCGCATAATATAAAGACTTAGTTTCATTGACATTTCGTACACATAATTAATGAAACCACCCTTACAATTGATGAGCGATGTATTGTTCATTATAACTTACTTTTGTCGCATCATTTAAGAAATGTTAATTCAAGTATTAAAATCAAAAATTCATAGAGCTAAAATCACTCAAACAGAATTGGATTACGTTGGAAGTATTACCATAGATGAGAATTTATTGGATGCCGCCAATATGATTGAAGGAGAAAAAGTTCTAATTGTAAATAATAACAATGGTGAACGACTAGAGACATATGCAATAGCTGGCGAACGAGGCAGTGGTATGATATGTTTAAATGGAGCTGCAGCTCGAAAAGCAAAGAATGGAGATATCGTAATCATTATCTCTTTTGCCCTAATGGAATTTGAAGAGGCAAAGTCGTTTGTCCCATATTTAGTTTTCCCAGATAAAAATAACAAAGCCATTCTTGACTAAGAAAGTAAAAACCACCATCAATACTGTTATCTTTCTATGCATTGGAGCAGCAATGTTTTATTGGGCATTGAGCAAAGAAGATACATCTCAATTAATTTCAGAAATTGAGAATGCGGATGTACGATGGATTTTGCTTTCAATGTTATGTGGAATTCTTAGCCACTTAGCCCGAGCTTTAAGATGGAAATTATTAATCAAACCAATGGGCTATAAAGCTAAGACCGCTAATAGTTTCCATGCTGTAATATTGGGTTATCTTGTAAATATTGCTTTGCCCCGAGTTGGTGAAATTACTAGACCAGCGGTATTAGCAAAACTGGATGACATTCCGTTTAACAAGCTAGTAGGAACGGTATTGATTGAGCGTGTTGTTGATTTACTAATAACCCTATTGATAGCAATTAGCATTTTCTTTATTCAGTTTGACATTATTTATGAATTTGCTTCTTCCATGTTTGAAAACACAAGTAGTTCTGTTGCTATATTCTACGGTGTTCTAGGGATGTTAGCTTTGATTCTGCTATACATTGTTTACCGAAACAGGTATTGGTTCTACGCTTTGCCAATTATAAAAAAGTTTAAGGATTTTATAGAAGGACTGCTTGATGGAGTTAGAACAATTTTTAATTTAGAAAAGAAGGGACTTTTTGTTTTTTATAGTCTGTTCATTTGGGTCATGTATTTCTTCATGCCCTTTTTTGTTCTTTATGCCTTAGACGGAACATCTCATTTAGGAGCCTCAGCTGCATTGACCGTTTTACTATTTGGAACAGCTGCAATGATTGTACCTGTTCCTGGAGGAGTAGGAACTTTTGAAGTATTGGTACCTGCTGCATTAACGCTTTACGGTATTGGCTCGTTAGTTGGAAGTTCTTACGCCCTTATAACGCATGCTATTCAATTTATTGTTATCATTGGAGTAGGCGTTTTTTCTATCATCTACTTTGTTGTTAAGAGTCAAAAAATAAAAAAGAACAATGCGTTGGAACAAGATAATTCAGGATAAACTTTTTAGCAGTTCTCACTCACTAGCTGAACAAGTAAAGAAGTGGCAAGAGCTCAACGACAAAGTTGTTTTCACAAATGGCTGCTTCGATATCTTGCACTTAGGCCATATTGATTACTTAAGCAAGGCCGCTGATTTAGGAGATCGATTAATTATAGGATTAAATACAGACGCTTCTGTTTCAAAATTAAAAGGTCCAAATCGTCCTGTAATAAATGAAGTAACCAGAGCTCACAAGTTGGCAGCAATGGCATTTGTAGATGCTGTTGTGTATTTCGATGAAGAAACTCCCTTAGAGCTCATTAAAACTGTAAAGCCTGACGTATTGGTAAAAGGTGGAGACTATACCATTGAAACCATCGTTGGATCCAAGGAAGTTTTGGCAAATGATGGTAGCGTAGAGATTATTCCATTTTTAGAAGGGCACAGCAGCACTTCAATTATTGATAAAATTAGACGTTAGTTATTTTCTTTGTCCTCCTTTTAATTCTTTCTGCAAGAGATCGAGCTTATCCCATTCATTATTATTAGCCAATACTGCCTGTTCTGCCCATGTTGAAGGATTATGAACGGCATACGTTGGTCCCTGAGCAATCAGTACTTCTTTTATTTTAGCAACATCCACATCCGCTAAATCTTTAAATGTTTGAATTCCTTCTGCGTTAAGGATTTGTTCTATTTTAGGACCTATCCCTTCAATCTTCTTTAAATCATCTTTAGTTGAAATGGGTTTATCCGGAGATTTCGGACTTGGACTGGATGCTGCAATTGGAGTAACATCCGCTTGCTTGCTTAGCTTTTCTTCTACTTTCAACTTTTCTGCATAACAACTCGAAAGTTTATCATTAAGCCTTCTAATTTCCGCCTTTTGCTCTATTATAGTATTCTCTAACAGAGAAGTATCTTTAGGTTGTGGATCAGATTTCGATTTTAAAAAAGCATTGTCATGTTCTAACTCAGACACTTTAGCTTTCAGCTTACTGTTTAACATTAATCGCAGCAAATACCCTAAAACAAATGCCCCAATTAATATAAACGCTATTTCCCATACATAAGTTGCCATACTTGATGACCCAGGACCTTCAAAAAACTGTTCTGTATTCATAGTTACTTAATTTATTAATATTTCTACTCTTCTATTTTGAGCTCTCCCTTCTTCCGTGTTATTGTCTGCTATTGGTTCTGTTTCACCTTTGGATGTAGCATTAACATTAAAAGCATCCATTCCTTTACTCACTAATATGTCTTTAATTGTATTAGCAGATCCTAATGCTAGAGTAAAGTTTTCTGCTTCGCTTCCTGCATTATCAGAATGTCCAACTACGTCAATTATTTGCCCTTTATTTTCTTGAACAACCTTATCTAAATAGCTTAATACGGCGGAATTGATTTCACCATTATTAGAACTAGAAACAAAATAAATGACAGCACCAAAATTTGTTTCCTGAACAAAAGCATTTTTAATAAGGACTTCAAATTCAACAGCATCCATAAGCTTATGGCTGGTATCCATACCTTGTTCTCTTCCCTCAAAAACAAATCGAGAATCATCAATCTCCGGAAATAAATTGCGTACGTTTATTGCTCTAGCAATACCAAGGTTATCAAACCCAGAAGCGTTCTGTTCACTTGGGCTATAGAGGCCCACTATTTTTAGCACATTTGAACTATCCAGTGTACTTAACAAATCTGCTTTGAGATTATCAAAACTGGATGCGGCAACAGGTTCAAAATTATTTAACGCAAAAGCTAGAGGTACTTCAGACTGCTTTCCTTTTGAATCATTTGAACACACCTCCTTTATGTTACATACATAATACCAGCCAGATCCAACAGACCACACTACGAATAAAAATAAAACAAGATAAGCTCTAGCGTTCATTTAACTAATATTAAGCGGAGAGAGAGGGATTCGAACCCCCGGTACCCTTTTGGGGCACTCACGCTTTCCAAGCGTGCCTGTTCGGCCACTCCAGCATCTCTCCTGATTACCTTGCAAAGTAAATTATAAATTGAATAAAGACAATGCGTTCTCAGTTGTTATCTTAGATATATCACTTTCTGAAACGTTATAAGTCTTCGCCAGTTCTTTTACAACTTCAACCACGTAAGATGACTCATTACGCTTGCCTCGATATGGTACAGGAGCCAAATACGGGGAGTCTGTTTCAACAATTATCTTTTCAAGAGAAACTTGAGGCAATACTTCACGCAAATTTGAATTCTTGAACGTAACTACCCCCCCTATTCCCATAAAAAGGCCTAAACTTTCAATTTCTTGGGCTTGTTCTAAGCTGCCGGTAAAACAATGGAATACACCTTTTAACCTTCCAGCAAAGTGTTCTTTTATAATATCTATGATAAGATCTATTGACTCACGTGAATGAATTACAACAGGCAAGTTTCGTTCTATGGCCCAATTGCACTGCGTTATAAATGCTTTTTCCTGAATTTCCTTTGTGCTTTTATCCCAATACAAATCAATTCCTATTTCTCCAACAGCAACGCAGCTCTTAGAATCTAATTCCAATTGAATCCTTTCCAATTCATTCATGTAATCTTCCTTTACAGAACAAGGATGAAGCCCCATCATTCTATAGAAAAAATCAGAATCTTTCTTAACCAGATTGTTCAAAGATTCAATGCTAGCTGTATCGATATTGGGCAGAAGAACTTTTGACACTCCAACAGCTTTCGCTCTTTTAATGGTTTCATCAATATCATCCTTAAACTCTTCAGCATATAAATGCAAATGTGTGTCAATAATCATAAAAGTGCTACAAAGCTA
>JABDQY010000324.1 GCA_013042025.1 Bacteroidia bacterium | reverse complement strand
CAGCTTTTTGATTGTCTCCAATAACTTCAACAAAATAATTTCCAGATAACAGTTGACTTGTACTAAGCTTAATTAAGCCATTACTTACACCGCTTGAGCTAATAACTGCCTGACCATTTAAATTGTAAATAGTTGCAGTGTATGTGCCTTTAATCTCAGTATTTAAGTTTACGAAATTATTTGCTGGATTTGGGTATGCATTTAAGAGTGTACGAGAAGCTGACTTGCTAGGACGCTTAACATTGCTTAGCAATGAACCAGTTTCCCAAATCCCCATTCCATACGTTCCTGCGTATATCTTAGGCCCAGACCAAGGTCTATCTTCTACTTGATATACAGTGAATACTGGTACTTTAGGGAACGGTATATTTGGATCTACTCCTGTTAAAGATTCAACCCATGTTGGAGTTGAATTTGTACCATTTTGTGTAACCCACATACCAAATTCTGTTCCTAAAATGATCATATCAGGGTCATCTACGTTTATTACTGCATGATATACTGGAAATTGAGGTAAATTACCTTGAATACTAGTCCAGGTAGGGTTAGCATCCATTGCATTATTTGTTATATAAACATAACTAGAATAACCGTAGTTTCCAACTGTAACGACTA
Organism: Bacteroidia bacterium; assembly: GCA_013042025.1. GTDB lineage: Bacteria > Bacteroidota > Bacteroidia > NS11-12g > UBA9320 > UBA9320. Next base: position 13,705 of record JABDQY010000324.1, on the reverse strand, counting down.
CTCTATTTGGATCGTTTGGATCAACTTCAATGCCTGTAACAAATCTAGAACCAATAGATAAACTTGCAGAAATATCAGTAGTTGTTAAACCAGGATCGATGTCATTATAACCAGGAATGTTAACCGTATCAAACTGAACGCTATTGAAACCATCAACACGATAAACTCTTCCTCTTCTTCCTATAAATAAACTATTTCCATCTTTAGAAGCATGCATATCTCCAACACTTGTGACATTAGATACTCTAAACCAACGTGTATCATCATCACTAGGATCATCTTCATTGAATGCTGTTTTTAAAGCGTTGTTACACATATAAATACCGTCATTCATGCATAAAAAGAAACGCGACTCCATCATTGAATCCATTTTCAATCTTTCTTCATCCGAAAAGAAGTCTGCAGAATCTTTAATTCTCGCAACAAGAACAGGATCTTCCCATAATTCCATTCGAGCATTGAAAATGCTTGAGGGCTGCGTTGCACTAACAAATGCTTGTTCTATTCTATTATCCCAAATCGGAGCCATTTCCGTTCCACCAACTGTTGATCGTTGCATTAAACTATTATAGGATTCAGCAAATACAATATTTGGATCATATTCAGAAAATTCTGCTTGAAATCCATCACCACCAATAACTTCAACTCCTATTTTTCTAGGAAATGATTCTTTAGAAATCAGCATGGTTCTTTGATCTTGTGTACCTCCAACAATTCTTCCAGTTCTAGATGCAGCTAAGCCATAGAATTGAGTCGTTGTTAAACCAACATTAATTTCTTTGTAATTATTAAGCTCTTCATTTGTGCTTCTATAAATTCCACCATCCGTACATACATACATAATAGGAATAGATCCTGAAGTGTCAAATTTAATAAGATGCTTATCTGAGTGAATTCTAAAAGGACTAGTTGGACCCCCAAATTTACTTCCAACAATTTCTGGTCCTTCAGCATCAGTCCATTCAGCGAACTCAATACCTCCAATAAAGACTCTATCCTTATCAGTTGGATGTACTGCTATAGCTAAATCGTAGTATCCTTGAGTATTTAGGCCAATGTTACTAAAAGGAGCAAAAAATCGACTGGATCTGTTTACTTCTTTAGTCCAAGAAAGACCTTTATCAGTTGATTTGTAAAATCCAGTTAAACCGCTTCCTGCAGAAGCAGCAGGTACCAAACCTGCAGCTGAAACATTTCCAACTGTAACAGCATAGCAATAATTTGGATCAGTCATTGACCAAGCAACACCAACTCTTGTATTTCCAGCTGAAGGGATATCTGTAATTGCACTATACGAGTTTCCATCCGTAGGAGTAGTAGAACGGTAGATTGTAGTATTTAAGGTAACTAGAACAGTACCTTCACTATTGAACTGAATATCTCTACAATTTCCTCCTCTTATATTTTTCCAGGTTGTTCCTCCATCATCTGAATATTTTAATCCACTTGCTGCACCAGCAAAGATTAAATTTTGTGTAGGATGTTTAGTCAACATTGAAACGTATCCAAAATTTGTGGTTGTTGGCAACAAACTAAACGTTTCTCCATCAGTTGATTTATAAATTCCAGTTCCATCAAAACCGCCATTATCTTCAGTACCATTTCCACCAACAAATCCATCTTCGCCTGTACCATAGAGTATAGATCCATCATCTAATTGAGCCATTGATACAATTCCAAAGTTATCATCACCCATTGTTAGGGCTCTCCAACTTCCTCCTTTATTTGAACTTTTAAACACCATACCTGATACACCACCGGTATACAGAATATTGGGATCGTTTTTATCTATAACTAAACATCTTGTTCTTCCTCCTGCATTATCTGGGCCACTAAACTCCCATTCTAAAGGCCATTCTGCTTTGTTTCTAGCAGATCTTTCAAATGCAATTTGACTTCGTACCTTGGCAATATCTTCAGGAGAAACAATACCTGTTTCTACATTACTTCTAATCATTTTTAAGTATTCAAATTGACCATCAGCTGTTGTAGCTGCTTGAACTCTAGGAGAGTAATGGTTATTTGAACCAGAAAGAGTCATGAATCCTAAGGCTGCCAGAAGTAGGGAACCAATTAGTAAAAGTGTAATATTTTTATTCATATTTAAGCTTTTTTTATAAGATAAGTGAAGCATGCAAATTTAAATTTAGATTTATCATAATCAAGTTTTACTTAATCAACTTACCATATTGGTTAATAAACGATTTAAAATATTATTTGTTTCCGCCAATTTGATAGGTTGAATAGAATGTTGTAAACAGAGCGTTTTTATTGTTATGGAGAATTCCTAAATCGTTAAAAAAGTAGTCTGCTTTTGCACCAATATTAAGTCGTTGAAGTCGATATATTTTGTCCCAGGACAATTGTAAATTAAAATCTATGTGAAAACCCCCTTTTACCTGTAAGTTGTTATATCCTTTGCTCCAATTGGCGGCTCCTAGTATGCTCTCTTGGGCAGAGAGAACCTCGATTGTCTGAGTTGTTGTTATTGGATTGAAGTGTGGATCATCTTCCTCGTGAATATAGACGTAATACGGTTTAGTTAAGGCAAGCGAAGGGCCTAGTTGTACTCCAATTTGAAATTTAGGATTGAAGGTTGAAGAAAGTCCAAGAGTTTTGTATCGTGCAATTCCTATATTTAAAACTGAAGCACTATTTAACTTACCATATACATAGGGTTTTGGATTGGTGAATCGTGGATTTTGAATCTTGATTTCTTTATCATGTTTCAAAGTTCTCAAACTAATGTGTAGTTGATTATTGTAGTTTTTATTAGGTCGTTTTAACTGAAAACTTGAAGCTATCCCTAAACCGTTGGTTGCAACTAATGGTCCTAAAGACCATTTATGAAATGACAAGTTATTTTGCTGACCAAATGAAGAAGGAATGAAGAAAAAAAGAAGTGCTATGGTGATAAATAAGGAAATAGAAGGAGATATCCTATTCTTGTTATTTAACCATACCCGCAATTTCATTGTGTAAATATAAAGAATTATCTCAATTTTTGTTTCATATATGAGTATAACATCGAGGGTTGAGTATATCGGAAATTTAAGAACAAAGTGCATTCATATTCAGTCAAATTCTGAAGTTGTAACAGATGCTCCCAAGGACAATAATGGAAAAGGAGAACGATTTTCACCAACTGATTTGGTGGCAACATCATTAGCTTCTTGTATGATAACTGTGATGGGAATTAAAGCAAATAATGCATCGATTTCGTTTAAGTTAGTATCAGCTGAGGTTACCAAAGTTATGGCTTCAAATCCAAGAAGAATTTGTGAAATTATGGTAAGCTTTTCTATTGGAGATAATTGGAATAAAAAAGAAAGAATGATTATGGAAAAGACTGCAAGAACGTGCCCTGTTGCAAAAAGCCTTAGCTCCGAAGTGCTACAAAAAATTGATTTTAGTTATACGTTAGATAACAAGGATTGAGTTTCAATATTCATGTGAGACGCAGAATAAACTACTTTGCCTTGATTGATTACAATTGCCTGTGGAGATTCGTGCTGTATACCTGTATCTCTCGCAATATTCAGTGAAAGCAGCCTATTTTTTACAACATCAATAAGATAAATATCAAATATATCATCAAGTTCACTTTTGCTTGAGGAGATACGCGATAAAGCCATAGAGCTAATTGAACAGCGATTGCTGTGCTTAAAAATTAAAGTTGGTCTATCTTTTTTTAGAATAGAGTTAACATCTAAATCCTCGGTATAATCCCACATAATGAGAGTTAGCCTAAAGAGGTTTGATTTGTTTCATTCTGGATTTTTCCAACGCCCGGACATTTCTCTTGTGATTTACACGAAGAAATTAGCATTGTGAAAAATAGTGCAACTGCGAATAGTGATAATATTTTTTTTGCGTTCATGTTTGCTCCTAATTTTGTCTAACCTTTTAACGGATTAATTCAGATAAGTATTGCAAAGTAAAGATATTATAGAAGTATTAGAAAGCGATGATGCTAAAACCTTCATAATGAATCATATAAATGAAGATTTTACTAGACTATCCTTGAAGTTTTCAGGCAAAACGAGCTTTAATATTACAGTTTGCTTACAATTGATGACGCTGTATATCAAGGCTAAGATTAAAATCCCCCTTTTTAGTGAGCAATTATTGGCCTTGGACAAGAGATCATTTGAGCAATCTTCTTCACAAAGAATTGCGAAATTCAAAGCAACAGTGCTAAAAGGGAATTCATTGTTGGATATTACCGGAGGACTTGGAGTCGACTCCATTTTCTTGTCACAAGCATTTCAAAAAATTGATGTTATTGAAAGAAATCAGCAACTACATGAGCTGGCATTATTCAATATCAGGAAACTGGAACTTAATAATATTAATAGATTCTGTGGAGATGGTAGTTCATACATTAAACCTGGTTATGATTGGATATATATAGATCCAGATAGGCGTAAAGGGAGTTCAAGATCTGTAGTTTTGGAGAATCTCGAACCCAATATTTTAGAGTTGCTGCCTCAACTGAAAACTGCAACCAACCAAGTGTATATAAAACTTTCACCTCTTTTTGATATAGATGAGGTATGGAGGATATTCGATCAATTAAATACGGTTTACATTCTTGCAGAAAAGGGAGAGATTAAGGAAGTAGGTGTTTGTTTGGATTTTCGAAATAATGCGACTAATAAGTCTTTAGTATTAGTGGATGTTGCATCTGGGTTTAATTATACTTCAAATGCACAAAAAAGGGTAAATATAGAATTTGATTCAAATGTTGAAAATAGGTATTTACTTATCCCTAATGCACTTCTTATAAAGAGTAGATTATCTGATGAATATTTGACTGGCTATTCAGTTACCAAACACAATTCATTTCACTATTATTTTTCACCTGAAAAACTGATGATTGAAGGTGTTCGAACTTTCGAAATACTTGGGCATTTTTCAATTTCAGCAAAAGAACTCGTTAACGAATTAAAAAAGCTCAAGATTGAGAAGTTAAACATTGTGGTAAAGGGTTTATCAGATCAGCCGGAATTATGGCATAAAAAGCTAAAAACTTTGGATGGAGGTGAATACTATCTCTTTATTTTGAAATCAAAAAAGAAAGAGTCTATTCTCTGTAAACTTATTTCTTAGAAAGAATAAAATGTTCAATAGCAGCTACCATACTTGGATATTCAGGAGAAGGTGCTGGAATAGTGTTGCTTAATCCATATTCTTCTAAAGCAAGATTTGTGGTTTTACCCCAACCTGCTATTGCTCGGTCCTCTTGTTTAAAGTCTGGAAAGTTTGCAAAAAGAGATGATATATCTTGAGGACTAAAGAAAACCAAAATGTCAAAGTAAACACTAGCCAAATCAGATAAATCGGCGTTTACTGTATGATACATAATTGCTTCAGTATAATTAATCTTATTTTCATCCATGAAATTTGGAATAGAGTCCTTTCGGATATTCGAACATGGAAAGAGAAAGTTGAGAGCCTTGTGTTTCTTAAGTAATTCTAAGAATGATGCTTCAGTTCCTTTACCTGTGAACATCTTTCTTTTTCGCAATTGGGTATACTTCTGAATGTATAAAGATACTCCTTCATTCACACAAAAATATTTCATAGTTGTAGGAAGCTCAACCTTCATTTCGTCTACAATGCGAAAGAAATGGTCAATTGCATTTCTCGAAGTTAAAATTATGGCAGTATGATCAAGGATGCGAAGTTGTTGCTTTCTCATGTCTTTAGCCGGAACGCCAACCACTTCAATAAAAGGTCTAAAATCTACTTGTACCCCATACTTTTCAGTAAGCCTGTGGTAAACCGATTTTTTATCACCAGGATCTGGCTGTGAAATAAGAATGTTTTTTACGCTCAATACTGAATCCCTTAGCTGTTAACGAAAAGTATCTTTGCTGCAATCAGCATTGGTACTATTTCGAAGGTGCAAAGATAAACAAAAAGAGTAAGTAAAGGATATTTAAAGTTGTTTTGTAACATTAAAATGGTCCCAAACAATTTAACCAGAAAAAGAATAAGAATAGCGATTACTAAGAAATAGAACAATTGGCTATCTAAACGGTAATAGAATACATCAATAGACAATGCTCCTGCTAGTATAAAAGCAAAAATTTGATTAATACTGTATTGATAATCTATTATTAACTCTCCCAGAGATTCTTCATTGTGGAACTTAAAATAAAATTGGTTCAGAAAGTATTTTCCGAGAGTTGCTAGCAGTATCACAACCCAAATTAGTAAAAAGTTAAACGAAGAATTTTCAAACCACATAAACTTCTCAGAAAGCAAGTAGGCATAAATAAAAGCGGCATAAACGCTGGTTATGCTCAAAATTGATCCAAGTCGAAAGATATTATTGTATGTATATTTTTCGCTTTGCCATGCAAATCGTTGAATTGGTAAATATGCCAAAAGTCTAATAGAGGCAAACCAATTTGGGATAAGTGCATACAAAAATCCAATAATCAAAAGAATTGAAATCAAAACGATTCGAAGAACAAGTGGGGTTTGACTTCTGATTAATAGATCTAACAATACCATTTAGTTGGGGCAAAAGTCTATAATTTTAAAAATAATTAACTATGCCGAAGTGAAATTTGGCTGTATTTAGAAGAATTGGATTGTTTTGTTGTCTTCCTAATGCATAAGCTAGATTTAGAATTCCACTGCCAACCTGAATGTTTGCTACGGCCCCAAAACCGAAAGGAATATCATAAATCAATTTTGTGCTTTCCACCGTATTTTCAATAAGTGCAGTATTAAAAAATAATCCAACATTGCTATTCTCGGTAAGCAAATAGCGATATTCAACCAAGTATGACAGTAGTTTACTAGCAAATAATTCGTTTTCATCAAACCCACGTAATGTGGAATACCCTCCAAAATTAGTTAACTCATTAAAAAGAATGTCTTCAGTAAATAAGCCACTAAAACTGATTTTTTGAACTAATACACTAGAACTTTTAATTGGAACAAAGAGAGAAGCGTCAAGAGCTAAATTCATCCTGAAGCTTTTAGCTTTCATTGTATCGTATATGGAAATCAAATTTCCATTTTCAGTATTAATGTACTTCACATTTTGAATTAGCGTATTCCGTAAAATGGTCTTTTGTCCTATTGACACATCTGCATTGATGTGATAGCCTTTTCTAGGATTTGGCAAATAATCCAGATCTCGCTGAAAAAATCCTAAGCCGTAATTGTCAACATTATATGGATTATTGGATGGTAGTTTTTTTTGGCTACGTATACTTGAAGTATCCACAGATATCAAATTGCTGTTGATATTTTGGTAATAGAATTGAATATAGTTATTTCCTTTTTGCTGGTACCTAAATGATAGTTTGCTTTTCAAGTTAACATATATAGTATCAAACTTATTTAAGTTGAGTTTACCATTTATTCCAAGTTTAGTATTGAACAAATAAGGATAGGTAAAGCCAATATCTAGTAGCTGTGATCTTTGCAAATAATTTCTCCAATGTAATTCGAGCTGTTTAGCACTTTTAAAAAGATTGTTAAGCTCGAGATTAACTTCACCAGTAATAAGTAGCGAATTTGCATCTGAATTTGAACTGTTTGGAGCTAATCCCACAATACCATCTATCCTGTCTGTTACAATATCGTCAATGTCTATTAAAATTCGAGCTAACCCTCTATAAAACACCACTCGTGATGGTCCTTTGAGTTTTACCAGTGGGAGATTTCGAAGTTTTTTGTCAATAGACTTAACATCTTTTTCTCTGTAATTATTCCCAACTTCTACATCTAAAAACTTACTTAGATATGCTTTTGATAGCTTGCTTTTTCCAATTATTTGGATGCTGTCATAAACAATCTTAATTCCAGTAAACAACTTAGCAGATGCAAACAAAGAATCATTAGAAACTTCAATGCTATCTAAGGTAATATTTACGAATGGATAACCCACGTTTTCATAATTGCTTAAAATAGTTCTTTGCAGTCTATTAAATGTTAGCAGGTTGAGTGTCGTTGCAGTTTCTGAACTTAGATAACCTGTTCCAAGATTATGAGATTTCAGAGTAATGTTACTGTATGATTCTCCCGTGAAGTTCCAAGCAAATAGCGTGTCATTTCTATTCCAAATTGAATCTATTGACGCAGAAAAGAAGCCGTTTTCGCGTTGGTTCACAATTTGATTTTTCAATTCTATTATTGCTTGGATGCTGTCTGAAACTTCAATGCAACTTTTTGATTTATCCGAAATTGTGCATAAAGTGGAGGTCTGGGAATAGCCCGAAAAACTTATCCCAACCAACAGCCAAATTGCAATACTTTTGTGCACGATTTCAAATTTAAACGAATTAAGTAGCTACATTAGCATATCTTGTCTGGAATTTACATTCATATCCCTTTTTGCAAGAAAGCATGTTTTTACTGTGACTTTCATTTTTCAGTAAATCATAAAAATAAGCAGGACATGATTGCTTCGATATGTAAAGAGTTGGAAATCAGGAAATATTTCTTTTTACCTAACTCAACAATTGAAACCATCTATTTTGGCGGTGGAACACCAAGTGTTTTAAATAAACTTGAATTGGAAACGATTCTTGATACCGTAAGAAATAATTTCATCATCTCAGAGGATGCAGAAATTACATTTGAATGTAATCCTGATGATTTGAATCAGGATTACTTGCAAGCACTATATAATTTAGGAGTTAATAGGTTAAGTATAGGTATTCAAAGTTTCAATGACGAGACATTAAAATGGATGAATCGGAGTCATACAAATAATCAATCAATTAGTTGTATGGAAGAAGCCGGTAAAATTGGCTTTAACAACTTCACTATTGATCTAATCTATGGTATTCCACAATTAAGCATTGAGGAATGGATAAAAACTGTTGATTGTGCTTTAGACCTACCAATTAATCATATTTCTGCATATAGCTTAACCTTAGAAAACAATACTCCTTACAAGCGATTGGTTGATCAGAAAAAGTATAAGAAGCCTGATAACGACTTGGCTTCAAAGCATTTTGAAATTCTAATTGAGAAAATGGAGTCTAAAGGTTGGGAACAATATGAAGTTTCTAATTTTTGTATGCCTGGTGAATACTCAAAACACAATACAGCATATTGGTTAGGGAAACCATATTTAGGAATTGGTCCTTCTGCTCACAGTTTTAAGGACAAAAAACGTTACTGGAACATAAGTGATAATAAAAAGTATGTTTCGAGATTGAAAGAAGGAGAACTCTTTCATGATGGAGAAGAATTGACAATTGTTAATCAATTTAATGAACGTATATTAACTGGTTTACGAACTAAATGGGGTGTTAATCTTAATGCTTTACAAGACGATTTTCACTTCGATTTGCAAATAGAGCAAACAAAAAATCTTGAGGTATGGAAAAAGAAAGGATGGATTGTTCTAGAAGATCGGGTGCTTAAACTAAGTAAAACTGGTTACCTGTTTGCTGATTTTATAAGTAGTGAATTATTTCTGGATGAAGACTATTCATCCCAAACATTGTCGTAGTCTTTTGTTTCTGAAGTTTCTTCTTCGAGTGTTCCTTCTCCTTTAAGTGCCTTCAAAAATTTGGCCTTTTCTTTCTTTACTTCTTCTTTAATGTTTTCTTTTACTGCAGTTCTATCATACTTAATACTTAAATCCTCCGGAGTTCCTTCCATTAGAATATAAGCAGTTAGACCTCCATTCTGATTTTGTTCAATTCTGCGTTCTTTCTTCTTTGCAATCCAGTTTGCTTTAGTGGCTAAGAGTTCTGCAACACTCAAACTTATTCGATAGTTCATATAATTTTCGAAAGTATGAGTGCCCTCCAAGTCCATGTTTAACGCATTGTTTTCAATTCGCATTTTTGGGATAAAAATGGTTTGATCGAAAATCTCTATGGTATTAGTAATGGTCTTGAATTTAACATCTTCTAAATCATTAATTTCAACGAATGAAGATAGCTCTTTTAAAGGCTCATAGTTCTTTAACTGTCCATCAGTAATTGTAACGTTTGCTTTTGCATATAGCTTAGATAATATTGGTTCATAATTTTGATCTAAGATCACTTTAGCCAAGATGTTTCCTGTTAGTCTCCCATTTAGGTGCTCGTGTGTTATTTCTTCTTGTTCAAAATTATTGAATTGCTTCAAAAGTTGATTAATACTAATCTTTTGGAGTTCTGAATTAATATCTAGTAAATAGTTCTCCCTCAATTTTTTGACAGAAATTGCCGCAGCAGTCTTACCTTGTAATGCGTCTATTTTACATTTAGGCATTTCAATTCTCTTTCTGTCAGAAAGCAAATACCCTGTCATAGATTCAGCTTTAAAATCATTGTACTTAAAGTTGGTTAACTCAGCATTTAGTTTGAATTGGATTGGTGAGATATTAGAAGATGAACTAGCTAGTGAATTCGATTCAGTTGATGTTGAATAGAGTTCATTTACATTTAAGTTGTTTATATTAAGATCACCAACAAGGACTGCATCTGAATTTTTGTCAAACAGTGAATTGTACTCATTAATATAGCCAACAACGCTTCCTGTTGTGTTGTTGTAACTGAAATTGGCTTCATTCACCACTAATTTTTCAGTGTCAGCACTGAGATTGAATGAAACATTTTTAACGTCTAATTTTGGGTTTTTTATTATACCTACGATATTCTTTCCTTGTACATTACCTATATAATGCAATGAATTTGGTACTAGCTCTCCTTTTTCTGTATCGTAAATGAAGTTGAGCTCTCCCTCAATTGCGATACTACCTTGATTTGCATCAAAACTAGAACTGTCAGCCAAAGCTGAGAGAAAAGCAGCTTCTAGTTCTGCATTTCCTTTCCAATTTACAGTGGGTTTGATAAAGTTTTTTACAGAGATGTCTCCTCGTATAGAATTCCCATCACTATTTGCTTGCCTTAATTTACAAGTAACACTAGCATCTTCTATGTTCGAAATATTTGGCATGGTTAAGAGACCATTCGCACTGATTTTAGCGAGTTTAATTTTTTGGCTAGGAATTGCTAAATTAGAGTTATCGATGCGGTATTCAAGATGGAGGGAAGGATTTTGATTGTCGTTCATTTCTCCTTTGAATGTACCGGTTATCAATGCATTTCCAGAAAGTTTAACATGGTTAAACGACTGAGACAATGAGTTTGGTAATATGCTGAGTAAAGATTGAGCTGTTGTGCTATTGCTTTTAAATTCAATATCTAAATTGGAATTATTTCCAAAAAATACCGTTCCCTCAGTTTGTAGTTTAACTTCTTCAATATCGATATCACTTGTACTGATATTAACTGTGGAGCTTGCAGTATTAACTGCAATTCCGGTTTGTATAGCCAAGTCTTTATTCGAAATATATTTTTCCCCTTCCACCGTCAATGTAGTTCCATTGAGTTTGGTTTTAATTTTGAGGTTGGTGGTTTCCTCCAAGTATTTCAATCGAATGTTAGAATTAGGGGTTGAAGCGTTACAGGAAAAATCGCTAGGTGTGTGTGAATACCTCAAGGCACAATTAATAAGCTTAAGGCTTTTAATCTCAAAACTGACAGCAACATTGCTCGTATCGTTAGAAGGTTTTATAATGTCGTAATTGGATTTTTTAGCCAAGTCAGCTAGGTTCAGTTTCCCATCTCTTAGAGCAACTCCGTCAATCACATAATCCCCCTTCCATAGACGCATAATATCAATAAAGAGGTTGAGTTCTTTCGCTTCAAGCAGTTTTTCATTGTAAAAAGAAGTGCTTTCATTTATGCTAACATCTTTTAACTTTATTCCAAGTTTTGGGAAATCCTTTAAGCCGGAAATGTTTATTTCCTTCACGTTCACTTCAACAGCGAGTGCCTTGTTAATTTCTGTTACTAGAATAGGTTTGATATTGGTATAAAAATAATACACCACTCCAGATGAAGCTACTAGAGCAACAAGCAGCGTAATAAATGATATTTTGATTATTTTTCTCAAATCCAATTTGCGGCAAATGACGTGATTAAAAAAGGTTGATAATAGATAAACGAATTAACAATGCACAATAGGGTGTCTAATCTTGTATTTTTTATTTTGCAGAATAAAAATGCCAATTATATTTGCAGCCCTCAAAAAGGGGGAGCTTAGCTCAGTTGGTTTAGAGCATCTGCCTTACAAGCAGAGGGTCACTGGTTCGAATCCAGTAGTTCCCACTAAAAGCCTTGCAAATGCAGGGCTTTTTTTATGCATTGAAATATTGGTTTTGAAATCTGCGAGTAATCTTTATCAATTGTATTATTTGTATTAACTTTGAATAAGTCAAACAATAAATCATATGCTCACACATTTTACTCAAATAATTGCTGCTTATGTTCCTTCTGAAGCAAGTAAAGTTGCTCTCAAATTAGCTGTGAACCTAAGCAAAAAACACAATGCAAAACTTACTATTTTGAATGTAAATCCTCATAAATCAGAAGAAGGACTTGTTAGAAGACAAATTGATGAGATTATGAAAGATGAGCATGCAGAATATGGTTTTGTTGAGAAAACAGGTAAACCATATAAAGAGATTTTAATGCTAGAAAAAGCATTAGATGCAAACTTAATTGTAATGGGATCACATGGTAGTAAAGAAAGGGATCCTGATTGGATTGGTGGAAATGCCTTTAAAGTACTTTCGGGTTCAACTTGTCCTGTGATAATATTCCCGCAGGATTTTCCTAACAAAGGATTCAATAATATTGTGCTCCCAATTGGTAATTCAAGTGAAACTCGTCAAAAAGTACCTTTGACAGTGGAATTAGCTAGTTCATTTGGAGCCACAATTCATATAGCGGTTGTACATAAAGGTGATGACCCAGAAGTTGCTCATCGATTAAAAATATATGCAGATCAAGCAGCTAAGTATTGCGACGATCATGAAGTTGCTTATACCGTTAAAGATGTTATAAACAAAAACATTGCAAATGCTTGTATTGATCATGCGGATGAAGTGAATGCTGATTTAATTTCAATCATGAGTGAAAGGGAATCTGAAACTGGCTTTTTTATGGGTCATTACGCTCAGGAATTGGTGAATAAAGCTAAAACGCCTGTATTAACAATTCATGTGAAAGACATGAATTTAACTGGTGCCGCTGGTTATTAAATAAAATATTTATTTAACTACTTTTTTCCACCATAAACTACCGTTGAGTTCGTTATTTATGCTTGGAATATCAATGATTTCTTGAATATTTTTAGCTTCTGCTTTGCTTTTGGCTTTACCAAGGGTAACATAGTATTTACTGATGCCTTCAATGGTTTTGATTTCTGCACTGACATTCAATTTGTCCTTTAACCTGCTTTGAAGTTCCTGTGCCCAACGAATATCGTTGTACGCCCCTACAACAGGCCAGTACTCATAGTATTCAAAATCCCAATTTGCAAATTTACTTGAATCAGAAGCAGTTTTGATTTCCGATTTAGGTTTTTCCGATTTAGGTTTTTCCTCTTTTGGATTATCCTTTTTAGGTTTATTCTCTTTTGACAGGTTTTCATTTTCTTCAGGACAACCTGCATACCTTTTTTCACCTGCCTTATTAGGACATTTATCTACCCCATCATGAAGCCCATCTCCATCACTATCTGGACAACCTTGTTCATTTTTAGATCCATAAGCATTTGGACATAAATCATCTTCTCCTACTAGTCCATCTTCGTCATTATCTCGGCAACCATTGGTTCTTTTACTTCCAAATTCATTTGGACATAAATCTTCACTATCTCTGAC
>JABDQY010000322.1 GCA_013042025.1 Bacteroidia bacterium | reverse complement strand
GTACATGCATCCTTCCCTGATGCAGATACTTTTTTCCCAGAATTTGATCTTTCACAATGGAAGCTTAAGCATAAGCAATCGTTCGAAAAAAGCGACGTGAATGAATTTGCTTTTGACTTTTGTGAGTACGAAAAACAAGAGGGTGTTCAGTGATGAAAAACGTAATGAGCTGAATCCTTTTTTAAAATGTACTCATGGCTACCATCACATTGATAGCAGTTAAAACTGTCTGCGTGAATTTTAATTTTCTTTCCGTTGGAGAACAGTATTATAGATACAGGATGCGGATAACCTGAGTTTGGAACTGAAAGGTTGCCTAGTATTTCATTTTCAGTATCCGAGTGTAAAACGTTTTCTTCATTGCCAATTGAAATTTTCAAGCTATCAACTTCATAGCCAGTATTATTTGTGAATGTGAAATGATGTCCCCAATCATATGAATTACAAGAAATAAAAAAGGTGAAACCAACACATATGAAAAATTTATGTAGCATCTAATACATTCTGACTCCTGGTCTTGGGTCATTCAAGTCAATCCAAAAGATATGAATGGCTTCCTCTTCATCCATTTTCCCATTGTTGTTTTGATCGATTTTTGCTTTGATTATCATATAGTCGTTTGGAGCATCGTATTGCGAACTCAGTACTCCATAATTATTTGGAATTAATTGACTTCTGTCTGTTCCATCAAGGTTGAACATAAAAAACCTTCTCAAATCTTTATGATTAATTAGACTATCATTATTTGTGTCTTCATTGTAAACAGAAGCTAAATAATAATTCCTTAAAACTGGAGCATTATTGATACTGTCTTTACTAAGAGTAGGGTAGTAAAGGTTGTTAATCAACACAGGCTTCTTGAATAATGTATTTCGCTTGTTGCTGTCCAGATTATAATGGGAAATATTTAGCATATTGTAGCCGTATGTTACGCTTAAACCTGGCATGTAACTGCGATACCTGCTATTGCCATAATCATCGTAGCTATATGAAGAATGATATCCATTACTTCCCGTAAAAGTCTTTTTTGTTCTTTTACTGTAGTTTACTTTAAAAATGGAAATTAAACGATGATTGTTGTGCCCTGTAAGTAATACTTTCCCAGGTCGCGTTTTTAAATCGTTGAATTGTTGATTGTTTTCCAAATCATTTATGTTTTCATTCTCGGTAGTTTGCTCCAATGATATTCCTTTCTGTTTTTCAAATTCTTTATTATTTGAAGAGCAAGAGGCTAAAAAAAGAATACTTACACTAACGAAACAGGCTATTTTGTTTTTATTCATTGAGGATTAATATGCTGGAAATATAAGAATTATAACTGATAACAAAGCTTAACCATTTAAGGAAGCAAATAGCTAATTAATAATGAATTACTAAAAAAAATAATGTCGTCTATGGCTCTAATCTACCATAGTATCTTGGGAAAGGAATTGTTTCACGAACGTGGTCCAATTTGCATATCCAAGCAACCAATCGCTCCAATCCAAGTCCAAAACCAGAATGAGGAACACTTCCATATCTTCTTAAATCTAAATACCACTGAAATACATCCATTGGTAGTTTGTGCTCATTGATTTTTTCAACCAACCACTCTTCACTTGTTTCACGCTCACCACCTCCAACAATCTCGCCATAACCTTCTGGAGCCAATACATCTACGCCTCTTGCAAAACGCGGATCTTCAGGATTTCGTTTCATGTAGAACGCCTTGATCTCGTGTGGCCAATCATAAACCATTACAGGTCTATCAAATAATCGAGTAAGTACTGTTTCATCACTTCCTCCGAAATCATTTCCATAAACAAAGTCACGAGCGGAAACCATCCATTGAGGAATGTTTCGTTGGTCTTCTTCCAATTGTTTCAACTCTTGCTTCTGACTATCAATTTTATTCTGATTGAAATTAATTGCTCCTTTTTTCATGCCTCCTGCTGCAATTGCCGCTTCGCGTTCTGCAATGTCTGCATTTATTTCTACCATTCGAGCTTCAACATCTTTTAAATCTTGCTCAAGCGTTAAGAGTGAATTCTGACCATCTACATCTTTATCCCCTTTTAGGATTTCTACTGCTTCATCATACGATAAGCGTGGAAACGGTTTAGAAACAGTACTTAGTTTTGAAATATCTCTTCCAAGAATTTCCATTTCAGTTGGGCACTTTTCAATTACTTCTTGAACAACGCTTCTCAGAAACTCCTCAATTAGGTCCATGTTTTCAAAAATGTCACAAAAAGCCATTTCAGGTTCAATCATCCAAAACTCCGACAAGTGTCTTCTTGTTTTCGATTTTTCAGCTCTAAAGGTTGGACCGAAAGTATATATCTTGCCCATAGCCATGGCCATTGCTTCACCATATAGTTGTCCAGATTGCGTTAGGTATGCTGGCTTCCCATAGTAGTCTGTTTCAAATAGGTCTGTTGTACCCTCAGCAGCATTTCCAGTAAATATTGGAGCGTCCATTTGCACAAAATCTTGGCTCTGAAAAAAGTTGTGAATAGCATAAATAATACTGTTTCTAACTTTCATGATAGCCCACTGTCTTCTACTTCTTAACCATAAATGTCGGTTGTCAATAAGAAATTCCACCCCATGCTCTTTATTTGAAATTGGGTAATCGCTTGCATTTTGATAAACCGTTAGAGATGTTGCATGCAATTCAAATCCACCAATCTGACGCGTATCTTCTACAACTTTACCGGTTATAGCTACAGAACTTTCTTGTCCAAGCGACTTTGCTTCGCTAAACTGCTCTTCACCAATATCGTCGATACCTAGAATACATTGACACATTCCCTGACCATCTCTCAAATTAATAAAAACAACAGTTTTGCTTTCTCTTTTATTTGCAACCCATCCTTGTAGGGTAACTTCCTGTCCAATATAGTGTTTTAAATTTTTGGTATGCATTTTGCGGCTTTCGATTTTCTGCTTAATTTTGAAATACAAAAGTAATTGCTAGAAAGTACTTTTCTAAACTATTATGATAAAACAACAGTTAAGTCAAAAGCTGCTGCAAAAGCTTTCCCCGCAGCAAATACAATTTATAAAATTGTTGCAACTCAACACCTTAAACTTTGAGGAAAGGGTTGAAGAAGAGCTGTTGGAAAATCCTGCTATTGAAAGTGGTAAAGATGAATCGGATGAAAATGAAGGGGGTTTTGAAGAAAGTGATGATTTAGATTTTGGTTCGAAAGAGGAAGAGTTTGATGTATCAGACTATATGAATGACGATGATGGAGGTGTTCACTTAAGCGGTGATTATAGTGGTGATGATGAAGAAAAGGAGTTTATGCCTGCCGTTTATCATACATCTTTTAGGGAGCGTTTGTTGGAACAACTTACCTCGGTTATGAGAACCAAAGAAGAGGAAATTTTAGCCGGTCAAATTGTAGGAACTTTAGACGATGATGGTTATTTAAGAAGGCCTTTGAGTGCTATTAAAAATGATCTACTCTTCACTCAAAATATTAAAACTACACCAGAAGAATTAGAGCGTATTCTTGAAATGATCCACGAAATGGATCCAGCTGGAATAGGGGCAAGAGACTTAAAAGAATGCTTACTCCTTCAAATAAAAAGAAAACAAGAAGTATCTAATAATCCAATATACAAACTAGCTTTTCAAATTATTGATGAAGCCATGAACGATTTCTCTAAGAGGCATTATCAAAAAATGGCTAAAAAGTTTAGCGTATCTGAGGATTATTTGAAAGAAGCGTTGGATTTTATAAGTAAATTAAATCCCAAACCAGCACAATCAGGTTCTGAAGGAGCTACCAACAAAGACTTTATTATTCCCGATTTTATTGTAACTGAAAGTTATGGAGAATTAGAAGTTAGATTAAACTCTAAAAATGCTCCTGAATTACGAGTAAGTCAATCCTACAATGAAACACTGAAAAGCTACGAAGCCTCTAAAGAAAAGACAAAAGCACAAAAAGACGCTGTTCAATACATAAAACAAAAATTGGATAGTGCTAAGTGGTTTATTGATTCAGTAAAACAACGTCAAAACACATTGTTAGCTACAATGAATAAAATTGTAGAGCTTCAAAAAGATTATTTTCTTTCAGGAGACGAGTCTGATTTAAAACCCATGATTCTGAAAGACATAGCTGAGGCAATCGGGATGGATATATCTACAATATCTCGGGTAGCAAGTAGTAAGTATGTTGAAACTGACTTTGGGATATTATTACTCAAGAACTTCTTTACCGAAGGAATAACTACAGATAGTGGTGAAGAAGTGTCGAATAGAGAAGTGAAGAAAATATTGAAAGATGCTGTTGACGATGAAAACAAGCAAAAGCCGTTGACTGATGAAGCACTAAAGAAAATTTTGCAAGAGAAAGGGTATCAAATCGCACGTAGAACTGTAGCTAAATACAGAGAACAATTAAATATTCCTGTAGCAAGACTAAGAAAAGAATTGTAATGCGTAAGATTTTATTTGGGTTTGCATTTTTAACGCATCCTGTATTAATTCCATTTTATAGCTTGTTGATATATTGGCCTTTTTTAGGGAAATATGATCCTCTACCACTTATTTTATTTGCCACGTGGATTTTATTTGTACATATCATTCTACCTGTATTCTACCTTCATTCTGTAAAAAAAGTAGACCTAAAAGAACCTAGTATAAATGATCGTAAATCAATCTATAAAGGGTATACGGTTTTAAATATGATTTTAAGTTTTGTAAGTCTAATTGTGATTAAAGAATACTTTGCGTTCCTTGTATCATTGGCCTTGCTTAATCTCTTTTTATACTTATTGGCATCTGTTCAGTTAAAAGCAAGTTGGCATACATCATCATGGGCGTTACTCGTTGTAGCTAGTTTGATTGAATGGTATTCATTTGGATTTACGTTTGCTCCACTATATACTTTAATTATATTTTTGCTTGCTGTAGGAGTTTTTCTGACACGATGGAAACAAGAAGCTCATACATTATTTGAACTGACAATGGGGCTAGCTAGTGGAGCAACGGCAGCTGCAATTTTATTTTTTATATAAATTATGAATTACAACACCTTAAAATATCACACTGAAAGTGGAATTACCACCATTTCGTTAAACAGACCAGACCGATACAATGCATTTAACTTTGAAATGAGCAAAGAATTGCAAGATGCACTTGCTGTTGCTCGCGAAGATGAGAATTGTCGTGTAGTAGTGTTTACAGGTGAGGGGAAAGCATTTTGCTCAGGGCAAGATTTGAAGGATATTGTTGGAACCGACAAAGGATTTGCAGAAATTGTGTACGAATGTTACAATCCTATTGTTAAAGCAATGCGGTCGATGCCTAAACCCATAATATGTAGATTGAATGGCATTGCGGCAGGAGCAGGATGTTCATTGGTATTGGCTTCTGATTATACAGTTGCTAGTGATTCGGCCAATTTAATTGAAGTATTTATTAATGTGGGATTGGTTTTAGATTCAGGTTCATCTTTTTTCTTGCCACGTGTAGTTGGAACTAATAAGGCGTTTGAACTGGCAACAATGGGATCTAAAGTTACAGCTCAACAAGCAGTAGATTTAGGCATGATTAATAAAGCAGTGCCAAGTGAACTTCTCGATGAAGAAGTGCACAAAGTAGCAGCATATTATGCTTCTGCACCTACCAAAGCTATTGGTATGATTAAAGAAATGTTGAATAAATCTACCTACTCCACTTTAGATGATATGCTTGAACTTGAAGCTAAGTATCAAGAGATTGCTGGCAATTCAGATGATTATAAGGAAGGGTTAGCAGCATTTAGCGAGAAGAGGAAACCCAATTTTTCTGGTTCGTAAATCGGATTTTTTTATGACATAGATTTCTTTTGAATCGTATATCTTTGGCCAAATTAAAATTTTGAGAGGGGTATTATTATTTATTATAGGTTTTACAGTAAGCTTTTTATATGCTCAAACTGAGCAATGTGGTCAGGTAGAATACATGGATTATCTGGAAACGTTAAGTCCAGGAATTAAAGAACAAGCCGACAATATGTATTTTGAGTCTTTGAGACAATCTCAAGCTCGAAACAAATGGGATGCTAAGGATACGCTCTATACCATTAATGTGGTTTTTCATGTGATGTATAATATTGGCGAGGAAAATTTGACGGATGAAGTTATAAAATCACAAATGGATATCCTTAATGCTTCATATCGACGTACAAACGAAGACACTGTTCTTACCCGAGACATTTTTAAGCCTGTTGCGGCTGATGTAGGTATTCAGTTTCAGTTGGCTAAAGTAGATCCCAATGGAGATAGTACAAGTGGAATTGTGAGAAAATATACACCTAGGTCTTCCTATGTTACTTCACAGCGATTTGCAACACTCCAAGCAGAACAAGTAAAAACCGCTGCCAATGGAAGTGCAGCTTGGGATACTGAAAAGTATCTAAATATTTGGGTGTGTGACTTGTCTTATTTGGGATACGATTTACTTCTAGGTTTTGCTTACCCACCTACTTCAGCTCCTAATTGGCCTTCAACATCTTATGTAAACGCAGATAGGCAAGGAGTAGTTGTTCATTATAAAACGGTAGGTGAAAACAGCTTTACTACATTAACAAGCAATAAAACGTTGGTGCATGAAGTAGGTCATTATCTTGGGTTACGCCATATTTGGGGAGATGCTCCTGCAAATGATCGATGTAATCATAACTATGATGATTTCATTAATGATACCCCATTAGCTGGTTCTTCAAGTGATGCTCCTGGATGTAATTATAATAAAAATACATGCGACCCATTAGAGCCGGATGATTTACCAGATCAGATAGAAAACTATATGGATTACAGTCCAGGTACATGTCAAAACATGTTTACTTCTGATCAGGCTGGATTAATGAGACAAAACTTAATCACGTATCGCCCAGGGATAATTGCACTTAAAACATATGAAATGGGACCTGAGCCGATGCCATATATTCCACCAACAGAAACACGTGTTTATCCAAATCCAGCAAGCACTTTTGTTGTAGTAGAGATCAAAGATCCTATTAAAGAAAACAGGTATAAATTAAAAATAACAAACGTTTTGGGTCAACCAGTTTTTGAAAAAGAGTTAGAAAGTGAATCGCGTCAACGTATTGAATACAACTTTGGACTATCTGGTTTCTATATCTATCAAATATTTGAAAATGAAGATGTTATGGTAGAAGACAGGATGCTATTCGGACAATTTTAGTCTTTAAGCAACTTTGTATTTTTATGTTTTTTTCTTTGAACTGATTACTATTTTAGTCAGCATTTTTTAAAGTCTTAATTGATTGTGGGAAACGCTAAAAATTATAAACCCAACTTTGTTCAAGTTTAGGTTCAGAAAATAATTTATTTAAAATATAGATAAACTATAACTAGCTACTTTCCTAGGCTAAACTAACTTAATAAACACTGATGATATTTGGGCTTTGCAAAAAGCCCTTTTTTTATGTCTTAAATTTTCTATAACATGTTATTTTTGTGACCTTCATGAATAGCCAAAAAACATTCGACTTAGACTTAATAAAACGTACTTATAGCAATCTTGAAAGCAAGGTAAATGCAGCAAGGAAAGTAGTAGGGAAACCATTAACGCTTTCAGAGAAAATTCTTTATTCTCACTTATGGGAAGGAAATGGAAATCAATCCTTTGTAAGAGGTAAGGACTATGTAGATTTTGCCCCAGATAGAATTGCTTGTCAAGATGCTACAGCACAAATGGCTTTGCTTCAGTTTATGCAGGCAGGAAAAGCTAAAGTGGCTGTACCAACAACGGTACATTGTGATCACCTTATTCAGGCAAAGATGGGTGCTGATGAGGATCTGCAAAACGCAATTAATACAAGCAATGAAGTTTTTAATTTCTTAGAATCTGTTTCTGATAAATATGGCATTGGTTTTTGGAAACCAGGAGCAGGAATCATACACCAAGTAGTTTTAGAAAATTATGCATTCCCAGGAGGAATGATGATTGGAACTGATTCACATACTGTTAATGCAGGTGGATTAGGGATGGTTGCTATTGGTGTTGGTGGTGCTGATGCAGTTGATGTTATGGCGGGTATGCCATGGGAATTGAAGTTCCCCAAACTTATCGGAGTTAAACTGACTGGTAAACTAAGTGGTTGGACAGCACCAAAAGACGTAATCTTAAAGTTAGCTGGTATCCTTACAGTAAAAGGAGGGACAGGAGCTATTGTTGAATATTTTGGAGAAGGTGCAAGATCAATGTCTTGTACAGGTAAAGGTACCATTTGTAATATGGGTGCAGAAATAGGAGCGACAACTTCAACATTTGGATATGATGAGAGCATGGAACGATACCTAAAAGCAACTGGTAGAGCAGATGTAGCTGAATTAGCAAATGGAGTAAAAGCACATTTAACTGGTGATGATGAAGTATATGCAAATCCAGAGCAATATTTCGATCAGGTAGTAGAAATAGATCTTTCAACGCTTAGACCAAGAGTAAACGGTCCATTTACACCAGATTTGGATACCGTGGTTGGAGAAATGAAGGAAAGAGCAGAAGAGAATGGATGGCCTTTGGACGTTGAGTGGGGACTTATTGGGTCATGTACAAATTCTTCCTATGAAGATTTGTCAAGAGCAGCATCTATCGCCAAGCAGGCAGTTGATAAAAAACTAAAAACCAAGGCACAATTTGGGATTAACCCAGGTTCTGAAACGGTACGCTATACTGCAGATAGAGATGGGCTATTAAACATTTTTGAAGAATTGGATGCCACTATATTTACAAATGCTTGTGGACCTTGTATTGGTCAATGGGCGAGATATAAAGATCCGAAGAATGCCCCAAAGAATAGTATCATTCATTCATTCAACAGAAACTTCTCCAAACGTGCTGATGGAAATCCCAACACACATGCATTTGTTGCTTCTCCTGAAATTGTAGCTGCTATTGCAATTGCGGGTAGATTGGATTTTAATCCTGCAACGGATTCATTAATTAATGAAGATGGGGAAGAAGTAATGCTTGATGAACCAACTGGTTTTGAGTTACCTCCTAAAGGATTTGATGTAGGTGATAACGGTTATTTAGCTCCATCTGAGGATGGAAGTGGGGTCCAAATCATTGTGAATCCAGATTCTAAGCGATTACAATTGTTAGAAGGCTTTCAACCTTGGGAAGGTAAAGATCTTAAAGGAGTTAAACTACTAATTAAAACTAAAGGTAAATGTACCACAGATCATATATCAATGGCAGGTCCTTGGTTAACCTATAGAGGGCATTTAGATAATATTTCTAACAACTGTTTAATTGGTGCTGTTAATGCATTTAATGAAAAGACAGATACAATATTGAATCCATATACGGGACAATACGAAGGTGTTCCAAAAGTGGCAAGAGCAATTAAAGCTTCTGGAGACTTCTCTATTGTATTTGGTGAGGAGAATTATGGAGAAGGTAGCAGCAGAGAGCATGCAGCCATGGAGCCAAGACATTTAGGTGTTCGAGCTGTAGTTGTAAAATCGTTTGCTAGAATTCACGAAACCAATCTTAAGAAACAAGGAATGCTTGGACTAACCTTTGCAAATCCTTCAGACTACGATACCATTCAAGAAGAAGACACGTTTGATATTCTTGGTTTGGAGTCTTTTACTCCAGGTCAACCTCTTACAATAGTGGCTCATCACAAAGATGGTTCTTCAAATGAAATTAAAGTGAATCACACTTATAACGAGGCACAAATTGATTGGTTTAAAGCTGGAAGTGCTCTTAATCTAATTAAGACACAGAATCAGTAAGTAGATTTATTTACTGATTTGAGTAAATTTGTATATCTAGCAGTAGAATTAACGTTAATAGTTAAATAGTATAATATGGCAATAACAGAGGGTAATAAAGATAAGAAAAGTAGACGGTATTTATTAATAATGATTTTGGCCTTGTTGGCTCTTAATATCGGGTTGATATACCAAATAATTACTGGTAAACAGGAGAAGGAAGAGATAAAAAAAGAGCTCTTTGAAACAACTTCAGAAAAGCAAGAATTAGAAACGCTAAAAGCTGACCTTGAAGTTGAATTGGATAAGTACAAAGGTCAAAACCAAAGCTTAGATAGTATTATTTCTGTACGAGATACTGAAATTCAAGCAAAGGTTTACAAGATTAAGAAAATGCTGAGCAGCGGTAACCTTACAAAATCTGAACTAAAAAAAGCAAACGAACTGATAGCAAGCTTACGTTCAGATAAAGAGGCACTTACTAAAGAAATTGAAGAACTTTCTAAAGAGAATCAATATCTCAAAGATGAAAACTATGTAATGCAAAAGCAAGTTGAAGCTGAGAAGGAAAAAGTGGCTGAAATGACAGAAGTGATTAGTGAACGCGATAAGCAAGTTGAAGTAGGGTCTAGGATTTTCTTAAAATCGGTTAATGCCAATCCACTTCGAGATGCAGTGTTTGGTGAGTACAAAACAACAGACAAGTTGAACAGATTAAACAAGATTGAGATTTCATACACTTTAGGAAATAATGATTTAGCTAGTAAAGGCGAAAAAACACTTTATTTTCAGGTTGTGACACCAAACAAAAGCACTTTGCATAATGGTAAAGCAGGTTCTGGAACATTCAACTACGAGGAAGGTGAGCGACTTTATACCGTTAAAAAAGTTGTCAATTTCCAAAATAGCAATGAGTCATCTAAATTTGCAATTCCAAAAACAGAAGGAATGACTGCAGGTAAATATACCGTGAATGTGTACAGTGATGCTCATAAAATGGGATCTACTGAGTTTACACTGAGGTAATTCTAATGTAGATGGGAATTCGTCAAGAAAAAATAGCAAGAGCTATTCAACGAGATTTAGCTCCAATCCTTTCGAGGTATTGCAATGGGATTCTCCCTGGTCAATTAATTACGATTGTAGATGTTATAGCAACAGCAGACTTAGGCTTGGCAAAAATATATGTTGGAGTCCTAAATTCTAATGATAAGGAAAAGAGCGTTGAAACAATTGCATTCCACCAGAAAGCAATTCGTCAGCAATTAGCACAAGTAATTGGAAAGCGAATTCGCAAAATTCCAGAGTTGAATTTCTATTTAGACACTACTATGGATAATGCTGAACGTATTGAGAATATACTCGATAATTTGAAGTAAACTTGCACGGTGAGGCTACCGTTATTTATTGCATATCGATACCTGTTTTCTAAAAAGAAAATCAATGCTATAAATATAATAACAGCGATTGCAATGTTGGGATTTGGTGTTGGAGCCTTCGCAATGATTGTTATTCTTTCAGTATTCAATGGATTTGAAAATATAGTTGAAAACCTAATCAATCATTACGATCCAGAAATCAAAATAACAGCCAAGGGTAGAAAAACATTTGAGTATACTACCGATTTAGAAGCTAAAATAAGAGCTATTGAAGAAGTTGATGTTGCTTCACAAAGTCTTGAAGAAAAGGTAGTAGTAAAATACAATGACAAACAAGAAATTGCTCGAATTAAAGGTGTAGATAGCTTTTTTAACGAAGCTAAGTTTGATTCTTTAATTGTTCTAGGGCAATTTGATTTGGGAGATTCAACCCAAAATCTTGGGGTATTTGGTGGAGGACTCGCAAATAAACTAAATCTATTCCCAGGGAGCCAAAGTCTTGTAACTGTGTTTGTGCCTAATCGAGAAGTGGAATTTAATTCATTGAATCCTCAAGCTGCTTTAAGTACAGACTTTATACGAGCCAGTTCAGTTTTTATGTTGCACGAGGAAATAGACAATGAAGTTTTTTTGACCTCACTTGAGTTCAGCCAAAATCTTTTGAACTATCCTAATTCTATCAGCAGCTTAGAACTAACTATAAAACCAGGAAGTAATCCTGCAGTTGTTAAGGAAGAGCTGGTAAATGCTTTAGGAGATTCTTGGGAAGTCAAAACACGTGTGGAACTCAATGAATTAATTTATAAAATATTTAGAAGTGAGAAATGGCTAACTTATGCCATCCTCTCGTTGGTTCTAGTAATTTCATCTTTTAATATTTTTGGATCGCTAATAATGCTTGTACTGGATAAAAAGAAAGATATCGGAATACTTAAAAGCATGGGAGCTGAGGAAAGGACAATTCGAAAAGTATTTCTTTGGCAGGGAAGTTATATTGCTATTCTAGGAGGAGGGATTGGGGTTTTACTTGCAGTAATATTAATTTTAGTGCAACAACAC
>JABDQY010000319.1 GCA_013042025.1 Bacteroidia bacterium | reverse complement strand
TAAAGGCTCTAAAATGATGTTCTTATTTGATGGATGGCCTTCAGTAGTTTTTTCTGGTTGGCCAGAACTTACCTATGGAACGTTTCCAGGAACGGTTCAAGCTATCAATTATAATATTAGCGAGAATGGCAAGTATCGTATTCTTGTAGAGGAATCGGGAGAAAAACCATGGCCAGAAGAAGTTCGATTAGGAAGTGGAGCAAGAGGGGTTGCCCTGTTAAACAGAGTTCCTGTTTGGTATGAGCTTTGGAGACAACTCAACGGGTTTCCTCCAGACTATTATAGCACAACAACATCAAAGAAAAATGAGAAATCTTACTAGTATCGCTATTATACTTTTACTAGGTTTTTCAGCTGTTGCTCAAAATGATACGCTCGTATTTAATGAGAAGTCATTTCTACAACAAGCTAAAACTTATGCACCTGCTTTAATAAATAGTGCGTTAGAAGTTGAAATTCAAAATGAAGAATGGATGGAATCTAAAGCAGCATTCCAGCCTAAATTAAATGGAACATTTGACCTTAAAAATTTCGATGACAAAACCTATTATAACCGTTTGAACGGAGGTCTGAAGATTAAAACCCCAGCTGGAATAAAACTAAATGGAGGCTATACAGACAACAGTGGAGTTTTTCTAAACCCAGAAAACAATGTACCAGTTCAAGGATTGGCTTTTGCCGGAATTGAGATTCCTCTAGGTGCAGGAATGTTCACAGATCAGGAAAGAACAGAGGTAAAACAACGTGCTATTAAAAAAGACGCTGCTAGTCTTGTAAATCAGTTGGAGGTCAACAACTATTTATTAGAAGCTGGAGAAGCGTATTGGGAATGGTACGGGAATATCCTGCTACTGGAACTAGCAAATGATGCCTTAAGCAGAGCACAAAAACGATTCAACTTTGTAAAACAAATGAACCAAATAAAGGAGGTGGCGGACATTGACACTTTGGAAGCATTTATAAATTTACAAAACAGATCTGCATATACTATTGCCAATCAAATTAAGTGGGTAAAGAGTAAGAACTATTTAAACAATTTTCTTTGGTTACCTACAATTAAAAATGAAGAAATTGCTCCAGAAGTAGATATTAATTATACAGCCGTTTTCCCAGATTCCTTAACCAAATTTGATTACATAAATATACACCCGATAATCCTATTAAATAATGCAGATTCTTTATTGAACAAAACAGAATTAACTCTTGTAAGAGAATATTTTAAACCAGAACTTGATTTCGAATTTAAACTACAAGAATCTGCAAACAATGTGGGTTCATTCGATTATAATCCAGCTCAAAACAATTATGTAGGGGTAAACTTAAATATGCCGCTGTTCCTGCGTAAAGAAAGAGCAAAAGCAAAGCAACTGAATTACAAGGGAACCATCATTCAAAACAAGAAAACAGAGTTGTTAAATAAAGTGAAAATCGCACAAGAAATTCACTATACGAATACTGAAAATTTAAAAAGAAATGTTTTGTTGTGGCTAGATGCGTCTAAGAATTATAAAAGAATGTTGGAAGCAGAGCAATTGAAATACAATTTAGGCGAGAGTTCGCTGTTTGTAGTCAACAACAGAGAACTCAAATGGATAGATTCTCGTGAGAAATATATCAAAAGCTATATTGATTATCGAATATCAGTCCTAAAGTATTACCATTCATTGTGTGTATTGCCAAACATGTTGTAAAATGAAAAAGATTTAAAGCGGCAAATACGCTATTCTTTAATGAACATTTTACTGCTTTCCATTCCATCAGAATTCAAAATCTGAATAAAATACGTTCCAACATCTAATAACGATATATCTACAGATGTACTACGATAATCTGGACTAAGAATGGTTCTTCCTTGCACATCGGTTATTCGAATG
Organism: Bacteroidia bacterium; assembly: GCA_013042025.1. Taxonomy (GTDB): domain Bacteria; phylum Bacteroidota; class Bacteroidia; order NS11-12g; family UBA9320; genus UBA9320. The sequence goes on along the minus strand of JABDQY010000319.1, from coordinate 1,275 downwards.
CTTTTTGGAACAAATGATAAATCAAGGTTTAACACATCACGAGCGGGATTTGGATATATATTCAGTTCAGTTTGGGCTTCAAGTGAATTTACACTTGCAACTTTTTCAGAATTTCTAAAAAATTGAAAATTACCATAATATTCTCCTACCAACAGGTCAAAATCACCATCGTCATCAATATCAATAAAAGATGGGAATGCTATGTAGTATGTGCTTGTTAATGCAAATGGATTTTCTAGCGGTGCTGCAAAGGAAGGTGCCGATTTAGTCCCAACATTTTTATAATATATGAGTGCTCCATAATATCCTGAAGACATCATATCCATATCTCCATCTCCATCTACATCGGCAAATGTGGGCGATGAAAAATAAGTGTATGTAGCAGCTTTTAGGTTAAAAGGATTTTCTGAAACAGTGGTAAATAGAGGACTATTTGCAGTCCCTACATTTTTAAAGTATTTGAAATTTCCATAATACTCCCCAACCATCAGGTCAAAATCTCCATCATCATCTAAGTCCACAAATGTTGGAAAAGATATGTAATAGGCGGAATCTAACCCAAATGGGTTTTCTACTAAATTAGCAAAGCTTGGATTAGTAGATGATCCCGTATTTTCATAATAATTTAGTACTCCTTCGTACCCCCCTGTCAACATATCCATATCTCCATCTCCATCTAAATCAGCAAACGTTGGTTTGGATACATAGCCATATCCAGGAACGATTCCAAATGCATTTTTTACAGGTGAATCAAAATTTGCATGTCTTTTACTTCCAGTATTTTCAAAGTATTGAAAAGCCCCATAATATTCTGCAGACATTATATCCAAATCACCATCTCCGTCCAAATCTACAGCGGTAGGAATATTAAACTCAGCAGTACTTTGCAAATTAAATGGATTCTTAACAGCGTGCTCAAAGCTTTGTGCCGATGCTGAAAACCCAAAAAATACTGCGGATGCTCCTAAAATATGTTTCAATCGAAGAGTTCCTAAATGTCCAATTAATTCTTGGATTAGTCTCTTTACTTTCCCTAAGAGTTGTGCTAATTTGCTTTCATCAAGTGAGGTTATCCCTGCAACATTGTCATTTACTTTAGTAACTAACCGTTTGAGTTGACGAGTTTTTCGTGCGTAGTGTTTGTTATTCATAGATTTCGGAGGTTAGACAAATATAGTTTAAAATTATAATTGCTTTGGAGTTGCCCAATATGTAGCTTCTGGTGTCATTAAACCCATTTTATAATCGGGTTTTGAGGTGTTCAAAATATTAGGC
>JABDQY010000317.1 GCA_013042025.1 Bacteroidia bacterium | reverse complement strand
GGGCGGTGGCTTTCTCTGCAAGAGCTACAGGAGAATCTGGCTGGTTGTTAATTGGACTCACCGGAATGGGAGCCATGGCTGGTCTATCCGCTTATTGGGTTGTGCTAGGAGAGGTGTTGGGTGTTTTTGTGAGTTGGTTCTTTATGGCCAATCGATTTAAACAGATGTCTGATTCATACGGTTCTATTACCATTCCTGATTATCTAACATCGCATTTTAAATCTACAACACATATGCTTAGAGGCATTGCTGCTACTATCCTTTCTGTCTTCGTAGTTATCTACGTAAGTACGCAGATTGATGCAACGGGTATTGCATTTGAGAGCATGTTGGGTATTAATTATTACACGGGAGCCCTCATAGGTTTTTTCATTGTTCTGGCATATATCTTCATTGGAGGTTTTGTAGCGGCGGTTTGGTCTGACTTGTTTCAAGGCTTGCTCATGTTCTTTGGATTGATAGTACTTCCATTTGTGATTTGGATGGGTATTGGAACAGATGTAGATATCGTTTCTTCTCTAAACGCTATTGATACAGATCTCACCAATATTTGGGGTGGCAATGATTCAATGTGGTTAAACATTGCCACAATTCTTGGCTTTTCCATGATTGGTCTAGGGTTCTTAGGTTCACCGCAAGTCTATGTGCGATTCATGTCTATTAAGGACGATAATGAAATTAAAAAAGGAAGATGGGTAGCTATTTTATTTACACTGTTAACAGATGCTGCTGCCGTATCTATTGGAATTCTTGCTCGTATTTACTTCACCAAAGAAGGTCAGGATCCTGAAGCTTTGTTGGGAATTGGAGGAGCAAATGTGCTAAGTATGGTAACAGAGCATTTTCTGCCGTTAACCCTAACGGCAATTTATATAGCTATAGTATTATCCGCAATCATGTCAACGGTTGATTCATTACTGATACTGGCATCTAGTGCTGTGACACGCGATTTCTATCAAAAAATATTCAAACCTAATGAAGATCCTAAAAGGCTGAACAAAATTTCTCGTTGGGTTACCTTAATAATGGCATTTGTAGCGTTATTACTCGCACTTAGTCTGGCCTATTTTAGCCCTGAGAGGCAGGTGTTCTGGGTGATTATCTTTGGTTGGAGTGGCATTGCTGCATCTTTTTGTCCTGTGATAATTCTTTCGTTGTTTTGGCCAAGTTATTCAGAAGCAGGTGCGATTGCCAGCATTATAGCTGGGTTTTTAAGTGTTACTATTTTTAAGTTTGTGATACAACCAATGGAAGGAATAGGCGAGTATTTAGATAAACTAGATGTGTTAGCACCTTCTTTTGCTATTTCCATGTTATGCGGTTGGATTTTCACAAAATTGTATCCTAAGAAATGAAATAGTAGTACCTTCATACCAAATATTCATATCCTTGAAATACAATGAATATGGAGCATCAACAAATACTTAAATGGTTGCTAGAGGGCGATGTGTCTATTCAATACCAAGTTAATAGAGACTTGCTAGACCATGAAGATTTAAGTCTTCAAAAACGGATTGCCAATGAAGGATGGGGAAAGCAATTCCTATCCAAAAGGAAGAAAAGCGGACATTGGGGAGATGATTTTTATCAACCCAAATGGATTTCTACCCATTATACCCTTTTAGATCTAAGAAATTTAAATCTTAGTCCAACAAATAAAGTGGTACAAGAAACCATCGCTATGGTTCTTGCTTGTGGAAAATCCAAAGATGGAGGAATTCCTTTAGGGCCTTCAACTCAGGTGCATAGCGACGTTTGTGTAAACGGTATGTTTCTCAATTATGCATCTTATTTTAGAGCTGATGAGAAAGAGTTGAACTCAGTTGTGGATGGAATTCTTCAAGAAAAAATGGCTGATGGTGGCTTCAATTGCATGTCTACTCGAAGTGGAGCTGTGCATAGCTCGTTGCATAGTACAATTTCAGTTCTAGAAGGATTTACAACATTTCTAAAATCAGGCTATACCTATCGCAAGAAAGAAATTCAATTAGCCATAAAGAGTGCAGAAGAATTTATTCTTCAACACCAATTGTTTCTTTCTGACCACACTGGTGAAATAATACGAAAAGACTTTCTTAAAACGCCTTATCCATGCAGATGGAAATATGACATTCTTCGTGCTTTGGATTATTTTCAATTTGCTAAAAGAAAGTGGGATAGTCGCATGGAACCGGCAATTGAAGTCCTGCTTAAAAAGAGAAATAAAGATTTAACGTGGAATGTACAAGCAAAACATCCTGGGAATGTTCATTTTGAGATGGAAAAGGCGGGGAAACCTAGTAGGTGGAATACACTTCGCGTTTTACGTATACTCAAGCATTTTAATATTTAAATCCTTTTATGCTATTCGCTGCTCTAGAAAACTTTAAAATTTGTAATTCAGTTTTAATACTTGTGGAAAGAATGACAAAAGCTTCACATAAAAATTAAAAAAGCATTCACGTGAAAATCTATTTTTGAAAATATAAATCTTTGATTGAATCAAAGACTAATTAACCCTTTATGAACCGAATTTTTTTATTAGGACTGCTTATACTCAGTGGTCTATCATTTTCTTTTGGACAAACAACTCAATCTTTTCATTACCAATCTATTCTTAGAGACCTAACTGGCACTGTAGTTAGTAATGAAGACCTAGGTATTCAAGTTTCTATAATCCAAACCTTCCCCAATTACGATACTGTATATGCCGAACTTTTCACAAAGAACAGCGGATTTTCAGGTCAAATTGATTTAGCTGTTGGACAAGGTGATTCCATTTCTGGAGATTATAACTCCATCAAATGGGGGCAAGGTAGTTTTGTTATAGACGTAGCAATCGCACTTGGCGGAGGCAGTAATTATACCATCACAAACACCCAACCTCTCACCAGTGTACCTTATTCAATTTGGTCAAATACTGCTGGGGGAGCTCAATCTACACGAGCAGTTAAACGAGATAAAATTACCAATCCTCAAGTGGGTCAGCTTGTATTTTGTTCCGATTGCGGAGATGGAGAATTACAAGTATATAACGGAATTGCTTGGGTAAATGTTGCAGGAAATGCACCTCAACCAGGTTCAGTACTTGTACAGCAACTTTTTATCGAACTGCTTAATCCATATGGACTTAATCAGCAACTTGCAGATAAGTCTTTTCCTCTAACTGCACGTGCACTTCCTGATAGTGCCGCAGACAAATCTGTAAAGTGGTCAGTTCTAGAGACTGATATAGCCACCATCGACCAAAATGGAATTCTTGTATTATTGGATACAGGACGGGTTACAGTAACTGCCGAAGCCAACGACTGTGGTGGAGCAAAAGCCACTTTCTCTTATCGATTTGTTGATCAGAAACTGGGAAATAGCACTCCTGTTGGTGTTACCATTCTTGGAGATACTGCGATTTTTATCAATGAGACCAGTTTAGTACTTGCTCAATTGGATACCATGTTTGAGCTAGATACATTCGCTACTTGGCAATCGTTTGACACTACCATCGCATCAATAAGCAATAAAGGTATTATTACTGCGAAAGCTTTGGGAGTAACTCAAATTGAAGTTACTTCAAGTGTAAACACCGCTTTAAAAGATACCATACCACTTCATGTAAGAGAAAAACAAGAACCATTTAATTTAATCTATCCAACAATTGTTGTAGATGGGTTTGATGGAGATACCAACCTCATTTTTATTCAGCGGTATACCAATGAGCCATTTCCTGGGATAACAGCGATTGATGATATTGAAGACACAATAACGCATATTGCTAACCTGTATGATATAAGTTTTAACGCTGCTTCATACGATAATCAATTAATCAAAGATTACATTTTGATTGTTTCAGCCTCCGACACCTTTGGAAATAACACCATCGATACGTTGAACATAGAAGTAGGTGACAGACTCCCACCAGAGATTATGATTGAAGGTGGGTTAACAACAGGAGATACTATTACTTCTGACAACATACAAGAGAATTTCCTTCCAACAGCATTTGCGTTGGATGAAGATGGAGATACTATTAGCGTATCTATAAATGCACCTGGTTTTACTGGATTTGCTTCAGGAGATTTTTATATTTCGTATCAAGCAACAGATTCTAATGGTAACCTAGCATCTGATACCATTGTAATGCACATAAGCGATAGTTTGGCACCTGCCATATTGTTTGTTGATGGAATTCAGAATGGAGATACACTTATTGTTCCACAAGGAGTTGGGTATAATATTAATCTTGCAACGGCTATTGATGACAATGGGGATACCTTATCAATTGAGCTAAAGGATGGAGGCTTTGATACACTTACCTTAGGTTGTTATACACTAACCTATGGTGCTATCGATTCTTCTGGAAATGCAGATAGTGCTCAACTTGTTGCCAAAGTGAGAGATGCAACACCTCCTGAAATTATTAATAAGTTAGCTTTTGAAGTTGTGGTTGTTAATGATTTAGATTCCATGCCGAAGAAGATTGCTCAAGTAATCGCAATTGATAATATTGGAATTGAATCGTACGACATCAAGTGGATACCTTATAGTGAGAATTATGAAGGTGATATTTACATCAACAATTCTGGGGAAATATTTGCAACAGATAGTTTTGGTTGGGTGTTTCAAGCTGATTTTGGTTTCCGCATATTCGCAACAGATTCTGCGGGTTTACAAGACAGTGCCTTTATGGTATTGATTAAGACCGATGGGCAATTGAAAGATATTCGAGTAAAACAGTTTGAAGATGCTAGTTGGAATCAACTTGCTCGAGCGTATAGTGATCCTAAACCTTATTCTGATATTTTAAAGTATGAATACAATGTGGGCGATACGGTTTTATATTTTGAAGCAAGTAGCACATTAACAAATACATTCGATACACTTAAATTTGACTCTGCAGCTCCAGGTGCAGGATATGGCGACTTTGAGTTAGAACATAATGGAAACAACTACTATTTAACGCTAAAAAATGCATTTGATACATCGGTTAGAAGTACGTATAATCTTAAACTTAATGTCGTTTCTCGGAATACAACAAATACTTCATTTACCACAACCGTACCGTTATATTTCAACTTCAGCGTACAGTCGATAAGAGAATCTAACCCTGAATTAAATGACCTAGTGCCAACTTCAACCAGTACAACTAGTCTAACACTTAAAGATATATTGATAACGGGGAGTACAAGCACATTGGCATGTCCATTGAGCTTTGCAGACAGCATTATGGGAGACATTGCAGATGGATTGGATGCAATAGTCACGTCGTTACCGATTATTCCAGCTAATACTTCACGAACAAAGGCCAAGGAATTAATTACTTCTCTACCTGCATACTTCTGGTTAAGAAGAGATAACGGTATAATTAGATTGAATGCAAAAGTTCCAGTTAAAGGTAAAAACATTGAGCTTGAATACGTTTCTGATTCTGCTCAAGGCGGCGGATGCTACTGGATAGTGCTGTTAGATAAACTGAAACCATCTAGTGTGAATAGTAGACTATCTGCCTTAGACAATGATACACGTGCTGGTGTAGTTGTTACCACAAAAAGCATAACAGAAAAAGATTTTGATTGTATTAAACTTCCTTGTCTCAAGGTACCTTCAGGAGGACATGTAGTGGCATTTGGAAAACCAGTTGCTCCAAGTGGCAGCAGTAATTTGGGCTCAGCATTATTGGATCCAACTGTGCTTGCTATCGTTACTCCACTTTCTTCAGGATATAGTGATCCTGCTCTTAAGCTTACTATGAGTATGAAAGCAGAATTTACTGCAGAATTCAATCAAGAATTGGTAAAACGAATGGACCTGAGTTCAGCCTCAGCACAATTAGCAATTAGTGCTGCAGAAAAATCGGTAAACGCTGCTCAAGGATATGCAAATAACGCATTGCAAAAACTAAGTGGTGATCAACTCTCCTTTAATAAGGCAAAAGCAATTTATGATAAAGCGGCAACCACTCTGAATTACTATAAAAATTCAGTTGGAAATGCTCAGAAAGCCTATAATGCTGCATTTAAAACATTCAATGACATGTTAACCAAAGATGAAATTTGTACTCCAAACTTTTGCGTTCTTCCATGTTATTATCCGGGCTGGTGTAGTGGATGGGGTTGGGGCTATCCTTGTACCAAAAGTTGTGGATGTAAACAACGTGTTCCAGAATATTGTGTTCCCAATCCAGCACAAAAATTATTAGCGGCAGCATTTGGTCGAGGTACATTAAGCAGAGCATCTAATGCGTTGTACAATGCTAATTGGTATTTAAATAGAGCTCAACAGCGTTTTAATAGTGCTCTAGACGCTAAAAATTTAGCAGAATCTGCAATGAATGCATCTCAGTTTGCATTCAACCAAGCTCAGCAAGGTGTTAGTGCAGCTCAATCTGCCTTGGATCAAGTAAATATTAACACTGGTGATCTAGGTAAAATTGCGAACTATTTATTGAATCATGCATTAAACAAATCAGTTAGTACCAGTAAAATAACATTTGAAACTACTGTTGCATCTGTAAACAATGGAACATTATCAGGTACCTTAAAGTTTGATGCAAGTCTTCTTGGATTACCTGAAATTTCCGTAACATCACCCAACTTTAGTTTGAGTGGCAACAACATAGAAAATGCCGTTGATGCAGTAGTAACTCAACTTATAGATTTAATCCCTTAATAACCTAAAATGAAAAAATATTTATACAATTTAATCGTACTTGCTTTCGTAGCATTTGCATACGATGCTGATGCACAATCTTCTGTTAATTCAGGTGGTGATGCATACGAAACAAATGAGGCAAAAGTAACTGTAACCATAGGAGAACCTGCTGTGGGTGTGGTTAAAGACAATGATGCAAGTGCTGATATTGGTTTTCAGCAATCGTATGAATCAGAAAGTGTTAGCATAGAAGAAACAGTATCCAAACTACAACTTTCTGTATATCCTAATCCAACTTCGGATAAGATTACCGTGAAAAATGAAAACTTGGATCAATTGGATTATACCTTTTTTCAATTAGATGGGAAATCCATTTCATCGGGTTCTACATCTGAGCAACTAATTGAACTTAGTTTATCAGATCAATCTGCTGGGGTATATTTTATCAAATTTACAGATACAGAAAACAACTTAATTAAAACATTCAAAATCATTAAAAAATAATATTATGAAAGCAACTATATTCTCATTTCTATTCATATTAGGATTCAGTGCAGTAGCATTTGCACAAGCTCCAGAAGCAATAAAATACCAGGCTGCAATTAGAGATGCAGATGGTAATCGAATTAAAAACACAGCAATTGGTGTTCAAATTTCAATTGTGCAGGACAGTGCAACAGGTGCAGCAGTGTATACTGAAACGTTTGCAGAAACGACTACCGGTAGTGGACTTCTGAATATTGAATTGGGTGGAGGCATAGCTACCAATGGCACATTTGCAGCTATTGATTGGAGTCAAGGACCTTACTTCGTTGAATTGGCTTTAGACATTTCAGGAGGTACAAGTTATCAAGTGATGGGAAGCACCCAATTGGTAAGTGTTCCATATGCCTTGTATGCAAACACCACAGAACGCAGTCAAGTTATTACAAAAGCAGAACGAGATGCTATGACTGAAACTGCAACGGGTACCATTATTTATTGTTCTGATTGTGGTGCAAATGGAGAATTACAAGTATTTAACAGCACAGAGTGGACCAACCTAATTGGTGGTGCAGTAACGGAATAAAGCGTTCTCTGATTTAATCGATGCTCGCTCTTCGTAAGCGATCGTTTATCGCTCTTCCTATTCCTGTATTTTTAGCTTCTTCAACTAAAATTACATCACTATCGTCTTCATCAGCTCGATTCATCATTTCAAACAGGTTATTCGCAGCCTCTGAAAGATTGTTGTTTCTTGAAAGCTGGTATGTGTTAAAGCAGTCCAAGCTATCGTTTTCTGTAAAAAGAAGTGCAGATACCTTTTTATTCTTGAAGTCTTGTAACGCTTTTTCTAGGTCTTTTACGATGTACAACGGTTTGTGTGTCGCATAATGCTTTTTCAATTGACCAGGAGAACTAATTTCTTTTGAAGAAGAATAGGTTACTGTCATACCCAAAACTTCCTCCAATTCCTCTTTCGTAATTCCTCCTTCACGAAGAATAACAACTTCATCGTTAAGTAGGGATACAATTGTACTTTCTAATCCAACTTCAGCTGGTCCACCATCTAATATATAAGGAATTCGATTTCCTAAGTTTTGCTCTACACGCTGAGCAGAAGTTGGACTTACGGTATTGGAAATATTTGCACTTGGTGCTGCAAGAGGAAAATTCAAAGCATTTAGAAGCTCAAGTGATTTAGTATTTTTGGGAACTCGAAGTACTACATTTGGCAATCCCGCAGTTACCACATCTGGGACAAGGTTATTTTTTTGAAGCAGAATACTTAACGGACCGGGCCAAAACTTTTCAGCAAGGCATTGAGCTGTTGTGTTAAAGTTTTTGACATACTTCTTTGCTTCGTCAATTGACTTTACATGAAGAATCAACGGATTAAATGTAGGTCGGTTTTTAACCGAATATATCTTAGCGATTGCCTCTGGATTTAGAGCATTAGCCGCTAAACCATATACGGTTTCTGTAGGTATTGCAACTACCTCACCTTCAGAGAGAAGACGAGCTGCAACAGACACATCTGTGCCTATCATTTTTTGTCTCTTTTTAGACTGAACTTGTCTATTTTGTTGTATAAATGACTTCGTTGAATATCAATTTCTGCAGCTGTTTTAGCTACATTCCAATTGTTCTTTTTCAATTTTGCATCGATAAACATTTTCTCTGCATAATCTTTGAATTCTTGGAATCGAGAGAACTCATTTATGGCATCAATAGTACCTGGTTTTTTCTTGCCGTTGTTTGCATACAATTGAACATCATCTTCTGTTATTTTATGATCACATAGAATGATTAATCGCTCTACAATATTTCTAAGTTCACGGATGTTACCACTCCAATAGATATTCTTAAGGGCATCCATGGCACCAGCTGAAAACTGTTTTTTATTGATACCGTTGTCCTGACAAATTTCTTCCATAAACTTCTCAGCTAGCGTTGGAATGTCAGAAACACGTTCGTTCAATGTTGGAAGGTGTATTACAATTACTGAAATTCGGTGGTATAAATCTTCTCTAAAGTTTCCATCTTGAATTTCTTGCATCAAATCTTTGTTCGTTGCAGCAATAACACGTACATCCACATTGATGTCTTTTTCTCCACCAACACGAACAATCTTATTTTCTTGCAATGCACGAAGCACTTTAGCTTGAGCAGCTAAACTCATGTCACCAATTTCATCTAGAAATAAGGTTCCGCCATTTGCTTTTTCAAATTTTCCTAGTTTCTGTTTAATAGCAGAAGTAAACGAACCTTTTTCGTGACCAAATAGCTCACTCTCAATCAATTCTGATGGAATAGCAGCACAATTTACTTCAATGATTGGTTTGTCTGCACGGTTGCTTTTTTCATGAATCCATCGAGCTACAAGTTCTTTTCCAGTTCCGTTCTCACCTGTAATCATTACACGAGCATCAGTTGGAGCAACTTTCTCGATTGTTCCTTTTATTTTTTTGATACTTGGAGAGTCCCCAATAATTTCACGTGTTTTAGTAATTTGTCTTTTTAAGACTTTGGTTTCAATAACCAAGTTGTTTTTGTCAACCGCATTTCGAACCGTTATTAATAGCTTATTTAAATCAGGTGGCTTATTGATAAAATCGAACGCTCCCTTTTTGGTAGCCTCAATTGCTGTTTCCATAGTACCATGACCAGATATCATAATAAATGGAAGCTCTGGAGCAACTTCTTTAGATTTTTCTAGAAGTTCCATTCCATCCATCTTGGGCATCTTAATGTCTGCCAAGACAGCATCGTAATTAAATTTCTTGATTAGAGCAAAAGCTTTTTCACCGTCTGGAGCTTCTTCTATTTCGTACCCTTCGTATTCTAAGATTTCTTTAAGGGTTTCTCTGATGTTTTCTTCGTCGTCTACTATTAATATTCTAGCCATATTAAGGTTTTTTTTAATTAAAAATGCAAAACTATAAGCCGGGTTCTGTATCCCGATAAATCGGGATGCTTATCATTTATCTATGCAACCTACCCTCTAAAGTAATCAGCAAGCTGATATCGGACGAGCCGCCCTCAAACTTTAGTTTACTTGGTATTACAACGTGCAAGGTTTGTACCAAATAGATGTTACCACCTAAGCGTGTGAGCTCTTACCTCACTTTTTCACCCTTACCAAGAAATAAATCTTGGCGGTTGTTTTCTGCTACCCTTTCTGTTATCCCAGCATTCCTACTAAGATACCCTCCGTTTCTGAAGGTGCACAGCCCTGCGTTGCCCGGACTTTCCTCACTTGATCAATGCCAAGAGCGATAAGCCATTTTGCAGTGCAAATGTATAGTTTTTTAAACGCTATTGTGTGGTATTGATTATCAACTTGATATAAACAGGAAAATGGTCGCTGTATCCGTTCAAATATTTCTGACCTCCATAGGTTCGCAATGGAAATCCTTCGTATTTACTTCCATGCTGTCTTAGCCATTCATCGTCTTTAATACCAACGCTTCGTTCTTTATATTGCAGTCCTAGAGAGTTGTTAATTAAAGCTTCTGATAACATAATTTGATCCAGCATATCCCACCAATGACGGTATTTATAACTTCCTAGATCTTCATCTTCAAGGTCAACCATAGGATTAAATAGATCATTTGAAGTGGTTTGACTTGCATTTCCTTTTGAATTAAGATGTTCTGAAATGCTGGTATTTGATGGTTCGTCATTGAAATCACCCATTATGATAATTTTAGCATTCTTATCATCTTTTAATATGTCATCCTTAATAGACTTTAACCTTTTTGCTGCTGCAATTCGTTTTGGTTCACTTTCCCGTCGGCCTTCTCCACGACTTGGCCAATGATTTACAATAAAATGGAGTGTTTCTCCATTTCCAACCTTACCTTTAATCCAGAGTATATCGCGTGTTCTATCCTTAAATTCACCTAAATCCAACACATAGTTTTTTGAATCAGTAACCTTAAAAACTTCAGAATTATAAAGGAAAGCCACGTCGATTCCGCGTTCGTCGGGAGACTCAAAATGTACAATTTTGTAATTTGCTCTTTCAAGAAGAGGTTGACTAACTAAATCCTCAAGAACCTTCCGATTTTCAATTTCACAGAGTCCAAGAAAATGAGGCATTTCTTTATCTGCCAATTGATTAATGACTACCGATAGATTTTCAAGTTTAGCATTGTATTTATCGTTATCCCACTTAATCGGGCTTGTAGGAGTGAACCACTCATCGTATTTGCTGGGGTCATCCTCGGTATCAAAGAGATTTTCTACATTGTAAAATCCTATTGAATAGGCATCGCTTTGTGCTGTAGGAGTACATGAAGCAATTGCAAGAATGATGAAGATGAAGAAAAGCTTTTCCATTGAGCCGTCAAAGTAAACAAATATTTAGCTGACTCAAATAAGAATAATGGACGATTAAAGTAACTATCCACAACAAAATGCGTATATGTTTTTTTATGTTATCGAAGTTATTGAAAGGAAATACTTTTTTTTTGCTAGCTTATAAAACAAGATGACATTAATCAAATCTATTTCTGGAATTAGGGGCACAATTGGTGGTATAGAAGACGAATCGCTTACACCTATTGATGTTGTTAAGTATACAACCGCTTATGCAGATGTAATTGCTTCTGGAAAGAATAAGAAAATAGTGGTAGGTAGAGATGCACGTTTATCCGGAGAAATGGTTAATCAATTGGTTTGTGGCACATTGATCAGTAAGGGGATAGAGGTTATTGATTTAGGTCTTTCCACAACCCCAACTGTGGAAATGGCAGTGGTTAATGAAAAAGCTGCTGGAGGAATCATTCTTACCGCCAGTCATAATCCTAAGCAATGGAATGCTTTAAAACTTTTAAATGAAAAAGGAGAGTTTATATCTTCCGAATTAGGGGAGGAGATTATTAATCGCGTAAAATCATCTGAATTTACATTTAATGAAATAGATGATATTGGTTCATATACACAAAAAGAAGGATATATAGATTGGCATGTTGAAGAGGTTCTAAAACTTCCACTTGTGAATGCATCTGCAATACGTGAAAAGAACTATACTATCGTAATTGATGCAGTAAACTCTACTGGAGGAATAGCATTACCTAAGTTACTAAAAGCACTGGGAGTAAACAATGTTATAGAATTGTATTGTGAACCCACAGGACATTTTCCGCACAACCCAGAGCCACTACCTGAACATCTAAAAGATTTATCTGATGCTGTTCTTTCCAATAATGCCCATTTAGGAATTACCGTAGATCCAGATGTTGACCGCCTAGCTTTTGTTAATGAAACTGGAGAAATGTTTGGAGAAGAATATACATTAGTTGCCGTTGCTGATTATGTATTAAAGCATAAGAAAGGAAATACTGTTTCTAACTTATCATCTACCAGAGCGTTGCGTGATGTTACAGAAAAACATGGTGGATCGTACTCTGCTAGTGCAGTTGGTGAAGTAAATGTTGTGAAAATGATGAAAGAGGTAAATGCGGTTATTGGAGGAGAAGGAAATGGCGGTATCATTTATCCTGAATTACATTACGGAAGAGACGCACTTGTTGGAATAGCTCTGTTTTTAAGTCATCTTGCTTCTGCTAGCAGACCAATGAGTCACTTAAAAGCTTCGTATCCAAACTATATCATAAGTAAGAACAAAATAAATCTAACACCAGAAATAGACGTAGATCAAATTTTAGAAAGCTTGAAAGAGAAATATAAAAAGCAACCGATTAATACGATTGATGGTGTGAAAATAGAATTTGATAAAGAATGGGTTCATCTTAGAAAGAGTAATACAGAACCAATTATCCGAATTTATGCAGAGGGTTCTACGCTTTCAGTTGCAGATAGCCTAGCAAATAAGATTAAATCGGACATTAAGGAATTAATTGCTTAAGAATCAAATTTCTAGAATTACAGTCTAATTACTTAGATATAGTTTAATTTACTATAAGTATTCTTTACTTTTGTAGGAATTGCGTTTTATCCAAAACATACTATTCCTCTTTTTATTTCTAAGTGCAGTTCAGTTGAATGCACAAAGCTACTTTGTAAATGGTAATGCTAAAGCTTTAGGAGGTTCCTG
>JABDQY010000316.1 GCA_013042025.1 Bacteroidia bacterium | reverse complement strand
ACCATACTGCATATAAACGAAAAAAGGATGTGCAACGCACATCCTTTTTATCAACATTATAAATGTTTTATTTAGTAACCAGCAATTTTTAAATGCTTCAATGTCTCAACATTTAAGTTACCTACTGGTAAACCGTTGTCTTTTTGGTATTTGATAAGAGCAGCTCTTGTGTCTTTACCTAATACATTATCAACTCCAAATGGTCCAACAGAGTATCCTTTAGCTAATAAAGCTCTTTGTACTTGTCTTACCAATTGGTTTGTTACGTTCTTAGAACAAACAACTTCTCTGTACTCAGAAAAACCACCTGCTTTAACTAGAACTCTTTTAGTAACAGTTTTGAAGGTAGCTGGAATATCAGTTTCAGAAGTAGAAGCTGGAACGTCAACAACTGTTTTCGTTACAGTTTGAAATTGTGCAGGAATAGAAGTTTCTTCAGTTTTTGGAGGAGAAACCATTACCGTTTTTGTAATTGTTTTGTATACAGCAGGAATAGTTTCCTCTCTTGTTACTGGAGGAGAAACCATTACTCTTTTAGTAATTGTTTTATTAGCACCTGGAATGTTTATTTCTCTAGTAGTTGCAGGAGAAACTAACACTCTTTTAGTAATAGTTTTAAATTGTGCAGGAACTTCTACTAAACACCATACCATACAATCTTCAGAATTAGCTGCTTGACACATAGCGTCTTTTTGCTTAACCCATTTTGTAGTTGCGTCTTCTACCTGAATAGTTTCAGTTTTTGTTTCATACTTCGCAGGAATAGTCTCAATTCTTGTTGAAGGAGCTTTCACTTGAATAGTCTCAGTTCTTGTTTCATACTTAGCAGGAGAAACAACGATTATTTTTTTACTTTCTTCCTTTACAAGTACTTTTTCAGTTCTTGTTTCATACTTAGCAGGAATAACACGAACAGATGTTCCAGCTTCTTTTTTAAGAACTGATTCTGTTATTGTTTTGTATTTAGCAGGAATTACAGTAATTTTTTTACTTGCTTCTTTAGCAAGAACGGATTCAGATTCTGTTTTCCATTGATCTGGAATGTAGCATTTTGCATAACATTTACCTGGCTCAGCATTTGTTGGAAGTCCATCTTGTGCAAATGACATTACAGCAAATGAGAAAAAGAAAACTAATGATAGTGACAGTTTTTTCATACTTGATTTTTTTTGATTTAATTACTTATTATTTATTAATATGTTTCTAATTCGTTTGACGAACTAAAGTGCAAAGGTCACAAAAAAAGATTTTAAAAAAAATATTATAAATCTTTTGGTGCTGTTTGCGTTATTTCAGCTTCTATTTTATTCAAAGAATCAGTGCTTGATTTATCTAACTCTGAATTTAAATCAGTCTGAAATAATGTGTTTCTAAACACTATAATGGAAAATACTCCAATGCTTATTGCTGCATCTGCAATATTGAATACGGGTCTAAAGAATTGGAATCGCTCGCCACCAATAAAAGGAACCCATGTTGGCCAGATGCTGTCAATTAAAGGGAAGTATAACATATCGACAACCTTACCCATGAAAATAGGAGCATAGCCTCCATCATTCGGGAAAGCTGAAGCAACCTCATGGTAAGAACTTGCACTAAATACAATTCCATAGAATAATGAATCAATTATGTTTCCTAGTGCTCCTGCGAGGATTAATCCTACAAGCACAATTAATCCTGTTTTTGCTTTCTCCTTAATTAAACTAGAGATGTAGTATACAATAAGTCCAGAAGCCAATATTCTAAATAGTGTTAAGACAATTTTACCCCATTTACCTCCAAGAGTTAGGCCAAATGCCATACCTGGATTTTCAGTAAAGTGTAGTTCAAACCAATCTGAGAAGATTGTTACACTTTGACCAAGTGTCATGTTGGTCTTGATATAGATTTTAAGCCATTGATCGAAAACCAAAACAGTTAAAACCGTTAGAAGAACTAAATAAACAGTCCTTTTTTTGTTAAAGGTATTGTCTCCCACTATCTGTATTGATTTTTCTTAGCTTCAATACTTTGGGTAGTGTGAGGAACTGAACGCAGCCTTTCTTTGCTAATTAGTTTTCCTGTAACTCGGCAAATACCATATGTTTTATTTTCTATTCGAACTAATGCAGTTTCCAAGTTGTCGATAAACTTTTGTTGACGTGATGCTAATGCACTAACACTTTCTTTTTGCTGTGACGCACTACCATCATCAATTGCTACATATGAACTTGCAGTGTCGTCTGTACCGTTATCACTTGCATGTGATATTTGTTTAAGTAAGTAAGTGTATTCACTCTTAGCACTTTGTAATTTCTTTAAAATTATCTCTTTAAATTCTGCTAAATCAGCGTCGCTATATCTTAGTGTCTCTTCCATTTTTCTATTATTTAGTTAGTTGTATTTTAATCTCATTTCCATCAATATCAATAATGTCATCATTTATAGAATTTACTATCGATAGTTCATTTGCTAGAATTTCCCCGCAAATATATTGATTAAACGTGTTTATTGCTTTATCTGTGTATGAGTGTTCAGCTATTTTAACGTTAATTTTATCCGTAACCTCAAAGTCTTTATCTTTTCTGAGATTTTGAATTTTATTTACTAATTCACGGGCAACTCCTTCTTCTTTTAATTCTTCTGAGATTTCAAGGTCTAATGCAACTGTGTAATTAGAATCGCTCATTATTTGCCAACCAGGAATGTCTGCTGTAATAATTTCAATATCCTCACTAGTTATTTCATATGAGTTTCCATTCGCATCAATCTTTATTCCTTCTCCTTTTTCTAAGGATGATATTTGATCATTGTTAAACTTAAATATTGAAGGCGTTACAGCTTTCATGTCTGCACCCACTTTGGGTCCTAAAACTTTAAAGTTTGGTTTAGCCGACTTCTTAATGATATTAGAGTCCTTATCAATAATTTCAATCTCCTTAATATTTACTTCTGCCTTAATAACATCTTGAACCTTTTTTAGGTTTTGTGCAAAATTGTCATTAAGTGCTGGTATAATTACCTTAGATAACGGTTGCCTTACTTTAATACCTTCAAGCTTTCTTATTCTTAAAATTAAAGAAGTTATACGCTGAGATATTTCAATTTGGTCTTCCAAATTGGTATCTATTAAAGATGAATCATATTTTGGATAATCAGTAAGATGTATCGATTCGTTTGAGAACGTAAGATCGCGATACATTTGATCTGCATAAAAAGGACTAAAGCTACACATGAGTTTGCAAACTGTTTCTAAACAAGTATAAAGTGTTTGGTATGCGGCAGTTTTGTCTATAGATAACTCACCTTTCCAAAACCTTCTTCTATTCAATCGAACAAACCAGTTACTTAAATCATCTATTACAAAACTTTGAATTGCTCTAGTAGCTCTAGTGGGTTCATAATTGTCCATTTCCTCTTCTACCATTTTGCTGAGTGAATTTAGCTTGGATAGTATCCAACGATCTAGTTCGGCTCTCTTTTCTATAGGAACCTGAGATTCTGTATTGGTGAAACCATCAATATTGGCATACAATGCATAAAATCCATACGTATTGTGTAGCGTTCCGAAGAACTTTCTCTTAGTTTCGTCTAAACCTGATAAATCAAATTTGAGATTATCCCATGGAGAAGCGTTACTTAGCATATACCATCGGATAATATCAGCACCATACTTCTCTACAGCCATAAATGGATCAATGGTATTTCCCTTCGACTTAGACATCTTATTGCCTGCCTTATCTTGAACCAATCCATTAGCCATTACCGTTTTATAAGCTACGCTATCGTTTAGCATAACCGATATGGCGTGAAGTGTAAAGAACCATCCTCGCGTTTGATCTACACCTTCAGCAATAAAATCTGCAGGATAGTTTGTTCTATCATCAACCAACTCCTTATTCTCAAAAGGGTAATGAACCTGTGCATAAGGCATAGCCCCAGAGTCAAACCAAACATCAATTAAGTCTGTTTCTCGATTCATAGGTTGTCCATCTTCCGAAACAAGAATAATATCGTCGATAAATGGTCTATGTAAATCAAAATCTTCAGTTATGCTATTGGATGGCATAAAACCAGCTTTAACTGATTTATCTACTTCGCTTTTAAGATCAGCAATTGAACCAATACATATTTCTTGTTCACCATCAGCTGTTCTCCAAATAGGAAGAGGTGTACCCCAATATCTACTTCTACTTAAATTCCAGTCAACTAGGTTTTCTAACCAATTTCCAAAACGTCCTTCACCAGTGCTTGCTGGTTTCCAATTGATAGTTTTATTCAGCTCAATAAGTCTATCCTTAACTGCGGTTGTTTTTACAAACCAACTTTCTAATGGATAATATAAAATGGGTTTGTCGGTTCGCCAACAATGCGGATAGCTGTGTTCATACTTCTCAACTTTAAATGCTTTATTGTCTGTTTTTAACTTAATAGCGATTTTTACATCGGTAGACATATATCCTTCAGCACTTTCGTCTTCATTCTTATAGTTTTTAACATAAAGATTTGAGAACTCACCTACGCCTTCAATAAACTTTCCTTGTTTATCTACAAGTGTTAACGATCCAATACCGTTTTGTTTAGCCGCTATAAAATCATCTGAACCAAAACTAGGAGCAAGATGAACTATTCCTGTACCATCTTCAGTTGTAACAAAATTGGCCGCAATTATTTCGAACGCTTTTCCATCCTCCGGTTGTTGGTATGGCATGAGTTGCTCATACTTTTGTCCAACCAAGAATGAACCCTTAAATTCTTTAACAATTTCAAAAGGAATTGCTTTATCACCTTTTTTGTACTCGTCAAGTTTCAACTCAGCATTTTTAGCTGAAAAATATTTTGAAACAAGCTTACTTGCCAGAATTACCGTAGTTTTTTCAAACGTATATTGGTTATATGTTTTAACAATGCTGTAATCAATTTTTGGGCCTATTCCTAAAGCAGTGTTGCTTGGTAACGTCCAAGGTGTAGTGGTCCAAGCTAAGCAGAAAGTATCTCCCCAGTTTAAGTCCAACTCCAATTCAGCAGGATTGGGAAGTTTAAATTGTGCAACTACAGTTGTGTCTTTTACATCTTTATATGTGCCTGGCTGATTTAGTTCGTGTGAACTAAGACCAGTGCCAGCTGCAGGTGAATAAGGTTGAATGGTATGGCCCTTGTATAAGAATCCCTTGTCATGCAATCGCTTCAATAAATTCCATACCGATTCAATGTAT
>JABDQY010000314.1 GCA_013042025.1 Bacteroidia bacterium | reverse complement strand
CTACATTTGTTCCTGGTCTTAATGCAATATGGTGAGTAGCATATCTAGCTAGTTCAGTTCTTCTAGGATCCAGCACAATCGAAACATTACCGTCCTTCATTGCGAATTGCTTCAATTTTGCACCTGTTACAGGGTGAGCATCCGTTGGATTTGCTCCAATAACCATAATGCAATTGGTATCTTTTAAATCATCAATTGAATTGGTTGCAGCACCCGTTCCAAAAGTGCGTTGCATACCCAAAGCAGTAGGAGAGTGGCACACTCTAGCACATCCATCTATATTATTTGTTCCTACAACTGCTCGAATAAACTTCTGCATCAGATAGTTTTCTTCATTGGTGCATCTACTTGATGAGATTCCAGCAATAGAATCAGCACCAAATTCATCTTTAAAACCAGTTAATTTAGTTGCTATGTACTCATATACTTCATCCCAACTTACTTTTTCAAATTCTCCATTGCGTTTAATCATTGGAGAGTTTAGTCGTTCAGGATGGTCATAAAACTTAAATGCGTATCGTCCTTTTAAACAGGTATGACCTTGATTTACTTCAGCATCATATGGAGCTTGAATGCTTAGAATCTCACCACTAGAAGTAGAAACTTCAAGATTACATCCCACTCCACAATAGGTGCATATGGTTCGTGTTGATTCTGTTGCTTCTATAGCCTTTGATTGAAATACATCTGAAATTGCTGAAGTAGGGCATGCTTGAGAGAAAGCACCACAACTTACACAATCAGAATCCATGAAGCTTTGATCTGTACCTTTTACAATCATAGAATCAAATCCTCTTCCAGCCATACTCAAAACAAACTGCCCTTGCACTTCGTCACAAGCTCTAACACATCGATAGCAGTTAATACATTTTGATAAGTCTGAAGTCATATATGGATGACTTAAATCTTTTTGTCTATCTAAGTGGTTTTCTCCTTCGGGGTATCTAACATTTCGAATTCCGACTTGTGCTGCAACATCCTGTAATTCACAATTACCATTTACTTCACACGTTAGACAATCCAATGGATGGTCTGTTAAAACCAACTCAACTATATTTTTACGTAGACTTTTAACCTCTTTAGAATCTGGATAAATATACTGTCCTTCTGCAACAGGAGAGTGGCACGATGCCATTGTTTTCTTTCTACCATCTTCCTCCAATGCAACATCTACACTACAAACTCTGCAACTTCCAAAGGGATCGAGGTTTGGTGCATCACATAATGTAGGAACATACTTCTCTCCTTTATGTCTCTTAATAAAAGAGAGCATTGTTTCTCCTTCTTTTATCTCAAATGCTTTATTATTTATATATGCAAACTTCATTTCCTTTTTAATTAAAATAGTGTTTCAACTCAGATTCAAAATATTGAAGACTGTTTCGCACTGGAAGAGGAATTCCTCCTCCATGAGCACAGAGAGATCCTTTTTCTAAAGTGGTTAACAAGTCGTCAAATAATGCTCTATCAATTTTATAATCACCCTCAATTGCTTTTGCAGACATCTCTTGACCACGCTTTGTTCCTAATCGACACGGAAAGCATTTCCCGCAACTTTCATAAGATGCAAAATCAAATAAATGTTCGATAAAATGAATAATAGGGTAATCTTCAGGTATACATACTACTGATGCATGGCCTAGTAGAAATCCATTGTTTGCAAACGATTCAAAATCAATTTGCAAGTCTTCTATTTTAGAAGCAGGCACAACACCACCAAGTGGTCCACCAATTTGCATGGCTTTTATGGGCGACTTAAATCCTCCGCCTAATTCATTTACAACGTAAGACAGGGGTGTCCCCATTTCAACTTCATATATTCCTGGTTTATTAAAAAAGCTATCTAAGCTAACTAGCTTGGTTCCAGATGATTTCTCTGTTCCGATTCCTTTCCAATTGGCACCGCCTTTTTCTAAAATATGATGAACGGTAGCAAGAGTCTCTACATTATTTACAATCGTAGGTTTATTAAACAAACCTTGCTGTGCAGGAAATGGAGGTCTTACACGCACTTCTGGACGTTGTCCTTCAATTGAATTAATTAATGCCGTTTCTTCACCACAGATATAAGAACCTTGAGCTTGAATTATTTTGAAGTCGAAGTTAAATTCACTTCCTTCAATATTATCACCAATTAAACCGGCTGCTCGTATGTCGTCTATTGCTTTTTGTACAATTTCAATGGATTCTGGGTATTCTGCTCTGATATATAGAATACCATAATTGGCATGTGTCACAAATCCAGAAACCATCATTCCAAATAGAACTGAATGAGGCTGTTCTTCTAACAAGTATCGATCTGAGTAAGCACCTGGATCTCCTTCATCTGCATTACATATGATAAACTTCGTACTATTCTTTTCATTTCTGCAAAACTGCAGTTTTAAACCCATTGGGAATCCTGCTCCTCCACGACCACGGACATTGGAATCAATTATTTCTTGCAAGACATCAGCGGAATCCCTCTTTAGAGCTTCTTTGAAAGGTTGATAATATTCTTCAATTGAAGTAAAAGGTTTGGTGAGAATAGCCTTTCCATTCGCTTCTACATTGTATGAATCTTTATTCTTACTATTGTCTTTTCCAATTATTTCGGGCATCTCATTGATAGCATTTCCGCTATAATTTTGACCATTGTAATGGAATGCACTATTTTCATGGCACCTACCTAAACAAGTCATATGACCGATTTCCTCAGGCTTAAACTCTTTTTTTAGATTATCTATTACCGCATCTTGAGTACCTGCACAAACGCATGCGGTTCCGTTGCAGACATAAACCCTTTTACCCTTGTTCTCAGGTCTTAGGAAATCGTAAAAAGTAGAAGTACCATAGGTATTTGCATTTCCTATTAGAAATTCTTCGGCAAGTTTATCTAATTCTTCTTTTGAAGGTGCACCACTAGGTGCTGCAAGTTTTCCTAGTTTATCAAAAAGGTTGTCTTCAATTCCTTTTCTACCCGATAGTTCACTTAAATTTTTTGACAT
>JABDQY010000312.1 GCA_013042025.1 Bacteroidia bacterium | reverse complement strand
GCCTACAATTAACTGATAAACAGTCAATTGTAGGCTTTAAATGTAGCCCGTAGGGGAATCGAACCCCTCTTACCAGGATGAAAACCTGGCGTCCTAGCCGATAGACGAACGGGCCAAACTTCAACACTTTGCAGTGTCTGGTTTTTCGTTCTTTTAAGATGAATCAATCCATCTTAAATTCGACTCCGAAACCTTCGGATGACAACGATTAAGCGAATCATTTAATATCCCCTTTCTCGTTTGGCGAGTGCAAAAGAAATATTATTATTTAAATTATCAAAACAAATTTTAGAATATTAAATTCGCAGCCTTATTCACATTTTTAACCTTTTAAAATAATCACTAAAAAATGAAAGTAGCCATCAATGGTTTCGGAAGAATTGGAAGACTTGCTTTTAAATGTCTTTTAGAAAAATCTAATGTAGAAGTTGTTGCTATCAATGACCTTACTGATAACAAAACACTTGCTCACCTTTTAAAATACGACTCTGTTCAAGGGAAGTTTAACGGTACAGTAGAGCATACCGACACTCACATTGTCGTGAATGGTAAAAAAATTAACGCTACTGCAGAAAGAGATCCTGCAAAACTTCCATGGAAAGAATGGGATGTGGATGTAGTTTTAGAAAGTACTGGATTCTTTAGAGATCCTGCGGGAGCAGGTAAGCACCTTGAAGCTGGAGCAAAAAGAGTAATTATCTCAGCACCAGCATCTGGAGACATTAAAACGGTTGTTTTGGGTGTTAATGATGATACTATTAATGGAGACGAAACAATCTTGTCTAACGCAAGTTGCACAACCAACTGCCTTGCACCAATGGTTAAAGTATTAGACGACTTAATGGGAGTTGAAAGTGGTTTTATGACTACTATTCACTCGTATACTTCAGATCAACGTTTATTAGATGCACCTCATTCTGATTTAAGAAGAGCGAGAGCAGCAGCGTTAAATATAATTCCAACAAGCACAGGAGCCGCTAAAGCAGTAGGTTTAGTTTTGCCACACCTTGCTGGTAAATTAAACGGAAACTCTTTACGTGTTCCTACTCCTACAGGGAGTGCTACAGATTTTGTGGTAACACTGAAAAGAGATACAACAGTAGAAGAAGTGAATGCAGCATTCAAAAAAGCTTCTGAAACAAATCTTAACGGAATTTTAGAATACAGTGAAGATCCTTTGGTTTCTTCTGATATTGTTGGAAATCCTCACTCATGTATTTTCGATGCTCAAACTACTATGGTTCAGGGTAACACCGTAAAACTAATGGGTTGGTACGACAACGAAGCTGGTTACAGTAACAGAATTGCTGACTTGATATCTCAGGTAGGATAAAGTCAAACTAAATTATAATAGAGAAAGGTCGGCTATTTAGTCGACCTTTTTTTGTTGAATTTTGATACGGAAGTCAGAAGTTAGTTGGCAGTTTCAGGATTATAAATAGCACGTCTCAAATCCAAAATCTCCTTATCTTAGCCCCGTGCTAGCTAAACTAAAAACACTTGGTCCTGGATTGTTATATGCCGGGGCAGCCATCGGTGTGTCTCATTTAGTGCAGAGTACCAAAGCTGGTGCTCAATATGGTTATGTTCTAATTATAGCTATAATTTTAGCTCATCTTTTTAAGTACCCCTTCTTTGCAGCTGGCCCAAGATATGCTCAGCATTCGGGAAAATCTTTAGTAGAAGGTTTTGCTAAAATTGGCAAGTGGGCAGTTTTATTGCTCTTGGTGCTTACTGTTACTACAATGTTTACTGTACAGGCAGCAGTTACTATTGTAACGGCTGGTCTTGCTCAGAAATTAACTGGTATTAATCTCCCTCCTTGGCAATGGTCTGCAATTCTATTGGCACTTTGTTTTCTAATTCTACAAGTCGGTAAATTCAATGTTCTAGATCAATTAATGAAAGTGATAATGATTGTTCTTTCATTGTCAACCATTTTGGCTTTTGCATTTTCATTTGGTGTAGAGAAAAGCTTCGCTGATGAAGGGATGAAAATCTTCACCATTACGGAAGAATCGGATTTGGCTTTTTTGATTTCATTTGTGGGGTGGATGCCTGCACCTCTAGATATAGCTATTTGGCACAGTATCTGGTCCATAACGAATCCGAATAAGTCAATTAATAAAGGGAACTTCGATTTCAATGTTGGTTTTTATGGTACTGCTATATTAGGAATTTGTTTTCTAATTTTAGGTGCGAATACGTTGTATGGAACCGGTATGCAAATAGAATCAAGTGCTGGGAAATTTGCTTCACAATTGGTAGATATATTTACACTTAGCCTTGGCCCTTGGTCGTATTACATTATAGTTATAGCTGCATTTACAACAATGTTTAGTACCACACTAACATGTCTCGACGCAATGCCACGTGTGATGGGGAGAATAAGTGGCCAATTGAGATTTCCTAGTATGGTTACAGCACGTGTTTGGATGATAATACTCGTTTTTGGGGCATTGATTATTCTGGGACAATTTGTTGAATCCATGGGGCAAATGGTAAAGTTAGCAACTACTATTTCATTTCTTACCGCCCCATTATTAGCCTATCTTACTTATCGATTAGTATCCATTGAAAAACACAATTTTGCTATTTGGAACGATACTGAAAAAAGACTAGCTCAGATTGGTCTGATACTGTTATTAGCCTTAAGTGTTCTTTATATCATTCAAATGCTTTAAAATTGAAGTAGAATAATTAAAAATTGGAATCTGCCCTAACAGATATTGAAACCACAAAAGCATTGTCCAAGTACACGGATAATGAATTGATAGCATCTGTCTTGGAAACAGGTGACAATGTCTACTTTGGGGAATTGTACGATAGGTATTCAGACAAGGTATATGGAAAGTGTATTCAGATGGTGAGGGACACAGACCTTGCACAAGACCTTGCACAAGATATTTTAGTTAAAGCCTTTTTGAAACTGAATACATTTAAAGGGAACAGTAATTTTGGTACATGGCTGTATCAAGTAAGCTATACCCACTGTATTGACTACATCCGAAAGAATAAAAAGATTTTTAAAGAGGAATTGGAAGAAGATCGTTTTCTGCATCTTCAAGATGATAGTAAAGATTACGACGAGACCCATGATAAAATTCTTTTGGAAATGAAGTATGAATACATCCAGAAGATTTTGTTTGAAATAAAGGCAGAGGAACGCTCCTTGATTTTGCAGAAATATCAAGATAACTTAAGCATTGCCGAGCTGGCAGAGATATATGGAGCCAGTGAAAGTGCTATAAAGATGAAATTGAAGCGTACTCGAGACAAGATAAGAGAGCGATATTATGAACTTAACCCTGAGAATATTTAAATATGGAAAAAAATGTATTTAAAGATATAGAGCCGACAGCGAAACTTCCAAAATCAGCAAAGCAGGATGTACTCAAAAAAATTGAGGCAGCGAAACTGCTTCTCGATTTTTGGGATTTAATGACGGTAAAAAGGGTAGGAGTGAACTTAAGTGCGTTAGAACAGCGTGATAAAAACAAAATAACACAGAGCAAAAACAAGAAAAAATAGTTAATCTAATGAGCGAAAATATATCACAACAAGAAGAGTTTTCATTTCAAGAAAATCTGTTAGATGCATTCCAAAGTTTTGGTGAAAAAATTGCTGATGCCATCCCACGAATTATAATGGTTGTAGTATTGCTTGTAGCCGGTTACTTGGTTGCTAAAATTATCGCAACATTCCTCGAAAAAGGGCTGAAAGCAGTGAAGTTTGATGATTTGGCTGTAAAGCTAAAATTAGATGAACCTATGAAAGTTGTAGGCATTAAAGGTGGCTTGAGTAAGTTTCTTTCTAAAGTGGTCTTTTGGTTGATTATGCTGGTTATCATTGTTTCTGCATCGGAGAATCTTGGAATTGCCATAATTGCCGAACAGATCAATAAAATCATTGAGTTTATACCTAAACTAATTTCAGCTGTGCTGATTCTTCTAGCTGGTTACTTTGTGGCAGTTAAAATTAAAGAAGTAATTAATAATATGACGGAATCCTTAGGTGGTAGTGCTGGTAGAGTAATCGCAAGTGTAGTATATTATTTTATTATGATTATGGTTATAATTACTGCAATCGATCAAACAGGAATTAGAACATCATTAATCTCAAATAACATCTTATTAGTTGTTGCAGTAATACTAATTGGTGGTGCCGTAGCGTATGGATATGCGGCTCGAGAAATTATGAGAAACATGCTCTCTTCATTTTACAGTAAGAAGAACTTCTATGAAGGTCAACGGATAAAAATAGGAGACTTAGAAGGAACTATATTAGCTATCGATAATACTTCGGTTACGCTTCAAACAGAAACAACTAAAGTAATAATGCCAGCTACTGAATTGGTAAGTAACAATGTTGAAATTTTAGAGGAATGAAGCCTGAGGTAGGGAAAATATTAGTCTCTGAACCCTTTTTACCTGACCCAAATTTTAGCAGGTCAGTTGTCTTAATTGCGGAAAACGAAGAAGATAGTACAGTTGGATTTGTAATGAATCAGAAGACAGATTATGCCGTGAATTTGCTTATGCCTGATCTTCCTTTTGTAAATAATTCTGTATATCAAGGAGGGCCTGTTGAACTAGAGAGCTTTCACTACATTCATCGGTATCCACAAATTTCAGGAAGTATGATGCTGACCGAATCCATTTATTGGAGTGGAGATTTTGACGAAGTTGTAGATGGATTAAAGCATGGTGACTTTAAACAAGAAGATTTCATGTTCTTTGTTGGTTATAGCGGCTGGGCACAGGGACAACTCAGCTCAGAACTAAAAGAAAAAGCATGGATTGTCGGCGAGCTTGCCGATGAATATTTAATTAACCCTAAGGTTGAAGAAGGAGAACTTTGGAAACTTGCCATTAGCAATATGGACGGTGATGATTCATTATTAGCAAACTCTCCATTAAATCCTTTCTTAAACTAAAACGGCTACATTTGCTCAAACTGAAAAATGGATAATATATTAATAAACGCTCACAGCATATTGAGATGGGCAGTGCTTTTGTTCGGACTCTATGCTATTACAAAATCTGCTCGTGGATTAATAAAAAATCAAGAATATACGCAGAACCATAAAATGGCAGCTACTTTGTTTGTTGCAAGCATGCATTTGCAGGTGCTTCTTGGACTTCTATTGTACGTAAGTCGGGGATGGATGAATCAATTCAGTGACATGGCTAATGCAATGGGAAATTCTACTATCCGATTTTGGACAGTTGAACACATATTTGGAATGATACTAGCAGCAGTCTTAATTCAAATTGGAAGTACTAAATCAAAAAAGGCGACAGATGTTCGTAAAAAACATAAAACGGCATTAACCTTTTTTACAATCGGAATGATTATCATTCTTGCTACAATTCCATGGCCTTTTAGAGGTGAAGTAGCACGTTCCCTTTGGCCATAATTCAACTATGATTAACGAAAAGCAAATTGCAGAAGTAGCTGAAGAGCTAACAAAAGGCAAGCGTTGTTATATACACAATTCTTCAAACGAAATTATTTGTCTGCTGAATAAATCGGATGATGAACTAGGTGAGGAAGATGCTAAGCTAAACGCTCATGTGCAAGCAAGTCTCGAAGATTACAAAGAAGTGTTACCACCAAGCAGTACATTAGTTTTTAAAATGATGGATGCTTTTACTGCTTCAATTGAAGATTTTGAAAAACAATCAGAATTAATGCAAGCTCTTTCGTTCGAGCAACCTTTTGCAAATTTTAGAACGAAAGTATTTCGTTTAAAGATGGAACAGGAATGGAATGATTTTCGTCTCCCCAAATTTATTGAAGTGGTAAAAAAACAGCTTTAAAATGCTGACAAAACTGAACTAGTTTTCTAAGTTTTTCTCAATCATTGATTTCAATTCATCAATGTTTTTCTTCTTTGATGCACTAACAAACACAATGTTTTCATTCAGTTTAGCCATCCAAGTCTTTTTTAGTGTAGCTAAATCATATATTGCTTCATCTTCAAAAATGTCATCGGAAGTAGCATCGGGGTTATATTGATCGATCTTATTGAATACCGTGATTATTGGTTTATTAGCCGCCCCTATATCCATCAAAGTTTCACTAACTGTGTTCATTTGCTCTTCAAATTGAGGATGACTTACATCCACAACATGCAATAATATATCTGCCTCTTTTACCTCGTCCAACGTAGATTTAAAGCTTTCAATAAGTTGATGAGGTAGTTTACGAATAAAACCAACGGTGTCTGATAGTAAGAAAATAGTGGGACGCGGTTTAAATTCTGTAGGCGGGAATACCACTTTGCGAACGGTACTATCCAAGGTTGCAAAGAGTTTGTTCTCAGCTAAAACATCAGACTTGGCAAGTAGATTTAGTAAGGTTGATTTACCAACATTGGTGTATCCAACCAAAGCAACTCTCTTTTTAGTTTCCCTACTTTTTCTGCGGGTAACGCTTTGATTATCGATTTTCTTTAAATCTGCTTTAAGCTTGCTAATTTTATCGCGAATAACTCGTCGATCAGTTTCAATTTCCTTCTCACCTGGTCCCTTCATTCCAATACCCCCTTTTTGCTTTTGAAGGTGAGTCCACATACCGGTTAATCTAGGAAGTAAGTACTCACTTTGTGCTAGTTCTACTTGCGTTCTTGCTTGAGCAGTTCTAGCATTCTTAGCGAAAATATCGAGAATTAAACTGCTTCTATCTATGATTTTACACGTTACTTCTTTCTCTAAGTTACGTATTTGAGAAGGACTTAGTTCGTCATCAAATATGGCAAGATCTATGTCGTGTACCTTGATATATGCAGCAACTTCTTCAAGTTTACCTTGACCAATGTATGTTTTTGGATTAGGGTGATCTAAACGTTGAACAAAACGCTTTAATGTTTTCGCACCTGCGGTAGTCGCTAAGAATTCAAGCTCATCTAAAAAAACTTTGCTGCTTTTTAGAGGTGTGTTTTTTGGTTCTACACCTATTAAGATGGCCTGTTCTACTTTATTTATATTTTCTACTTGATATCCCAAATTAGAAGAAATAGAAGGTTAACTTCGTTACTTAGTAAATTTTCAGTGCAAAAATACACGCTAAACATACGTATCCTCACATGGTTGATATTACTTTTTTGTTTATCGGCCAAAAGTCAGGTTTTACAATGGAGTAATCCAACAAAACTAAAAGGAGCAGCTGTATATTCTAAAGTCTTAGGTGAAAATGAATACGGTGTTTTTTTATTGCGTTATCGCAATCGATTTTATAGTAAAAATGTAATAATTGAACAATACAATCATCATTTAGCTTTGGAACAAAGCAAAACATTTGATTTAAAGAACGCACGACTTATAAAATTATATCTTTTAGAGAATAGTATCTTGTTCGTTAAATCAAGTTATTACAAGGCTAATCAGTCTAACCAATTAATTGCACAACATTATTCGTTCGATTTTAAAGCCCAAGGGGAGCCTATTTTGTTAGCGGAAGCAGATGTTCGCGAATATGGAAACAGAGGTAATTTTAGATTAAGAATAAGTGATGATCATTCGTTTTATTCATTGGTATTTAGCAACCCAGCTGAAAATGGAGACATGGTAATTCATCACAAATTATTTGACTCAAATTTGAATGAAATTCATTTAAAGAGCATACAGCTCCCTATTGATTATGAGGATTTTATTATTCAGGATTTTCTGGTAACAAACCAAGGAGATGTTGCATTTTTAACCAATTCAATCTATAAACAACGTCGACGAATTTCAAACATGGTGCAAAGTATGTACTACCTTAGAGGTGATGAGCTTAGTGATTATGTTGTAACAGATAGTCTTGAAATAAAGGCGATAGATTTGGTGTATGATCGAGTAAATGATAAACCACGGCTTGTTGGATTCTTTGGAACTAAAGATGAATATGGAATAGTGGGTTCATTGTTTTTTGAAATTGATGATTCGCTGAATTGTGGATTGTTAAACACAAGCCTTTTTGCTGAAGAGTTGATTGATGAAATTAGTGTGAACGATAGAAACAACGGAACAGTTTCTGAAGGATTTCAAATATTGAAGACAATTCCAAGAAATGATGGAGGTACTTTGTGTATCGCTGAACAAAAGGAAATTGCAACTGAAGATGATATCGTGATGGTGAATGGTATTCCTCAAAGCACCTCTAAAAATGTATATAATTTTAATGAAATTGTAGTTTTAAATTACGACAGTTCGGGGTTTTTAGATTGGAGCAAGGTGATTACAAAAAACCAAACAACTATCAATGATGGAGGCTACTTTAGTTCAGCTGTAGTTTATGTGGGTGATAAGTATATCCAATTATTGTACAACGATCAATTAAGAAATACAGGAGACATTATGCAGTATACCATATACAACAATGGGAAAATGGAGAGTAATAAGCTTCTTAAAACAGAGCTCGATTATGTTGCCATTATTCCTGCTGAGTCGAAACAAGTTTCCTCAAATAAAGTTGTTATTTCTACCTCAAAAAATAGAAGATTTGCACTTCTAAAACTTATTTACGATTGATAGATATTTTAACAAAAAATAGAGCTGGTGCAATCATTCTATCATTGCTCATTTTAGGAGCTAGCCAGTTTATTATTGGAGATTTTTCTACCCGTGCAATTGCATATCTTTTACTGCTTTTCACACAAGGGTTAATATTTGATTACCTCTGTTTTCGATTTAAAATCCTCGGACAAAAAAGCAATATGCCACTTGTGCTTTTTAGTGCTGTATCTGTTCTAGTATTGCCAAATTTAGGTCTTGGTATAATAATTTATGGCTTTGTATGGTTGGCTGCATTCTTTCTTGCTTTTGAGAGCGGAGAAGATAATTCCAAGTCAAACAACTACATTATTTATATTGGGATAATTTTAGGAATTGCTCAAACAATAAACAACATAAGCATATTGTTAATGCTTCCTGTCTTTGTTCTCTTTTTACAGACCGGAGCAAGAAATTCAAAAGGATTTGTTCAAAGTATCATCTACTTTTTCATGATTATACTTTCGTTCGCTGGAGTACTATATGTAATGGAAATTGAGGATAAAATCTATGATTTAATACCAAAGTTGACATTTGATTATACCGTTTTTGATACTATACTTAATAAACTTTTCGTTCCATTTTTAATTGCCAGTTTATCCTTTCATTTTTTAAATCTAAACTCATATCGGTTTAGATACCCAAACAAGTCTAAAATTCTTAACTATACGTTATTAATGCAGTTGATAATAGCCATATTGCTTGTTCTTTTCACCGCTCAAACTGGGTTAATCATTTATTTTGTTTACCCATCTGCTTTGTTATTGAGCTTTACATTTGTTTATAAGAACAAGTCTGTTTTTGCCAATGCTGCTTTCGCCAGCATTATTG
>JABDQY010000304.1 GCA_013042025.1 Bacteroidia bacterium | reverse complement strand
ACTCTCGGTAGGTTCCAAAATCAATCATTGGTTTCTCTAAGTACTATATCTAGTTTCTGCTGGTACTGGGGAGATGGAGATAGTACTTGCGGTGATTCGATTACCAATACAGAATGGTGGAATGGACCAAATGGAATGGGTATTGTTGAACACATGTACACCAAAGGAGGTACGTTTGATGGAAGTTTGAGGGTTACTACTAACTTCGGTTGTACTGAAACATTTACGTGGAAAGCTGCTGTTGCTAATATTGTTCTTAATCCTATAATTATTGCTGATAAGGATTCAAGTTGTGTTCCAGATAATCCTGTATGTTTTTCATTGAAAGACGGACCACCACAAGGTGCAAGTGCTTGGTTATGGAATTTTGGTGATCCTCCTAGTGGTCCTGCCAATTTCAACAATCAAAGTTGGGCTCCATGTCATGCTTACGGTACTGGTCCTTGGATGATTAGTTTAAGAATTATTGCTGGTCCTTGTGATGTTACAGTTTATGATACAATCACTAAAATTGGTCCAGGATCAACAATAGAGGTGCCCTTTGATAGGGTTCCAGAATTTGAAGCATATCAGTGTCTAATTACTGACAGTGTTCATTTTCCAAATAACTCGGCGTTTTATCACAATGACCCAACGCAACTAGATGAAGATATTTCTACATTCTATTATGATTGCACATTTGAAATTGAAATCGATGGTTCAACTGGGATAAAGAAAATTGTATATCGAGAATACAAAGAAGATAAACTTGGTAATCAAGTAACTCTCGAAGAACAAACAAACATTCTAGACACAGTTACTCAAAAAGGATATAAGGTGTATGCCCGCAGCCTAGGAGGACTTGGTACAGAATTGATTGTTATAGATCCTTCTGGAGATACTACTTTCCTTCAAGGAGTTATACCAAGCTATGGTATTAATCCAAGAAAACGTTACCTATTTAATTACACTCCTCCTGTTGGAGGTGGTGCAGGTACTGGTGACCAAACCGCAATTCCTCATCCAAATCCACAAACGGGTTATGACCCTCATGTTTGGAGAGTTTGGGACATGGGTGACCGTTTTGCTCCTCAGTGTACTACGGATAGCAGACCTTGGGTTAACAAGAATGTTGGAATTAACTGTAACTGGACTGTAGATAGTAATCCAGTTCACTGGTACACTCCTTGGGATGAAATCTATGAAACGTTTAGAGGTGGAAGAAATTACACTCGACCGTATAGTAAAACTGAATTACATAAAACAACAAGACAATGTTATCAGATTGCAGTATATCCTGATTCAACCATGATTGTACCTAAGCAAATTGTAATTACATTGCCGGTTGACTCCGCACGATCGTTTACGTTCAATGGAGGTGCTGAAACTATTAATCTAACTGCAGGTGGAGGAGAAGAACGTTATAATTTCCCAGCAAATGGGTCTTTTGAAGAATTGAATGTTTTGGTTCGAAGACCACCTTCTTGCTTTGTAGGAACTATCGTTTATTATGATGCTGCACTTGATTCATTTGTAGCTATTAACATTGGTGATGATACAACATATCATAATTCCTATAGACTAGGAGTTGATAATGCCATAGATGGTAACGGTACAACTTCATGGACAGTAACCTACTATGATATGGAATTTTATGTTCCAGCCGGTGTTACTCTCACAGTTGAAAAACTTGCTGCTCCTGGTGGTGGCGGTGCTGGTAACGGTACAAGTAGAACTATAACTGGACCGACAACTGCAATTATTGAAGCTGATGAGCAGTTTGTTTTATCAGCTGGTGATACACTTAAAACAAACTATTATTATGAAGAAATTGATGCTGATACAACATACGCTCAACCTTCAAACTATTTAGAAGATGTTATATTATTTGGAATTCCTACTACTGTTACTAGACAAAAAGTATTTGTAGATTCTGCATTACATAGAGAGCAATATTTCTTAGATAACGCACAGTGTTTCCAAGTATCATTATGGCATAAAGACACCGTTCACGATTTACAATGTGAGTCTACGGGTCAAAAATCACTTGCATTAATTCCACCAAATGCTGATGGAATGGAAATATCTGGAGGTATTCCTTGTCCGTTTACTGGTGATAATTTAGATTACATGCTTGAGTTTGACCTTGCTGAAACTAAGCCTGGATGTTCTCAACAGTGGTATGCTGTAAACTATGATGTTTTAGCTGATTCAAACAACTTTATACCATTTAACCAAGGTTTATTACAACCACCAGCACCTGGTGCACCTTATATGCCTTACTTATTAGCTGGTAGTTACGGTACAAAACATCTTAAAGGATACACTCCTGGTGAAATTGGAAGTGACCCTAATTTGAGAACTCCAAAAGGTTCATTCTCTCTTGGTTTAATTGTTGGTAACGGTGCTCCATATAGTGATACATCTTGGGTTACTGACCCAATTACAGGTGATACGCTAACGAGCCAAGTAACTGGTTTAGATTCTATTATAGTAGTTAATTATAATGCGGAATGTTTAGATACTACTTGGTATACTGACATGTTTAGAATCTTATACTTAAATGCTAGCTTTACAATAGTAGTTCCAGATTACGACCCTAAAACTATATGTGCTGGAGACACTGCATTTTTCCAAATTGATGTGCCTATACAAGATAGTCTCCGTACACTAAGATGGTCTTGGGGTTATCAAGGTCTTGCTGGCCTAGCTAAAGGGCCTCAATTCTCGTATTATATTGAAGAATACCATTATTATAAACCTTATACTGGTCCATACCCTGGAAGGAATGACGCAGATGTAGTTTATAATGGTGAAGACTGGTTGTTTAACTATGTTATTCGACAAACCTTGGATGATGTTCTTGGATTACAAACTATTGATACGATTGTAACATCCATTATGCGAGAATGGAAAACTTTAGCTGATAAGAGTAATGCAGATCAAATTGTAAAAGATTTATTTGAAACAATAAATCTAAACTTTGCAGATATTCCTGCAGAAGACATTCCTTACTATTTAGGTGATGGAACCTTTGGTTGTATTGACACAACCGGTTTAAGTCAATTCTTTGCATTTGGAACAGTACCTTATTCTGAAAGAGTTACTACGGATGTTCGTGACCATGGTGTATTTAGAAATGGTAGATACAGATATAGAGTTGATACAACTTTTGTACCTGCTGACACGATACTTGTTGCAGAGATTCTTCACTTTAGAGATTCTTCTATTCAAGGATTTGACACATTGGAAATTGACACAAATGGCGATGGTAATCTAGATAAAGTAGGCGGTATGTGGCGACATATATACAAATACCCAAAAATTGTTAATACAGACCCATGTGATCCAGCTCAAAGAGATACCTTATATGTGAATGCAAATGGTCCTATGACTCCAACGTTATATTTAAATAATACAGACGGTTGTGAGCAACGTGGAGCAAGATTACTAAACGTTGGTTATTTGAATGACTTCTGGGTGGACAATGAAAATATTTGTAATGGTCTTCTGGTCAAACTTGATGATACATTAAGATACTGGCAATATGGAGAACAAGATCCTCCTACCTATCCAATTTATCCTTTTGACTACTGGCATGATGCTATTAGATATCAAACTAATAAGGAAATTTACGAAGTGGATTGGGATGAAAATGATGGTCTAGGTCCAATTTGGGAACGTTCATTACAATTTGTAAGTCACATTTATGACGAACCAGGAGAATACACAATTACTGTAGTACCTACTGATAGTACTGGATGTAAAGATACAACAAGACTTACTGTTTATGTTACAGATATTGAAGCCAAAATAGACCTAAGTTCTGGATTCCTTAATTGCGTAAGTTTTGTTGACTTCCTTGATTCAACATCAATTGATGATCCTTGTGAAGCACGTGACACCTGTCCTGGTCTAGACTTATCATGCGAAGAAATTGTTGCATGGGAATGGGACTTCGGAGATGGAACTAGAAAAAGTTTATTACAGAACCCATCGCACAACTATTCAAAAGGTGGATGGTTTGATGTGAAACTTACAGTTTGGTCTAAACTTGGTTGTATAGACTCAACAGTAAAACGAATATTTATACCAGGACCTCAACCTGAATTTGAGTTCAAGAATGCAGTTTGGAATGATCAAGACTCCGCAGTAATATGTGTAGGAGATTCTGTTCAACTTCGAAACATTAGTTCTGGTGATAAGTCAGATCCTAAATGGGAAATGCGTTGGGGAGATGGAGCAATTACAAATCCAGGTGATAGTGGTGAACTTTTTGGACATCAATATGATTCAGTTGGAACATTCATTTTATACTTAATACAAGAAGATGAAATTCCTGGAACTGGAGTAAGATGTAATAGAATATTCCCAGATACAAACCCAGATCTTGTAACCTTGCGTCAAATCAAAGTAGTAGTGCTACCTCGAGCTGAAGCAGACTTAGAGATATCTGACACAATTGTTTGTCCTTATGAAACATTCTCGCTCACCGCTCATGTTGATACAATCTACACGGGTTATATGTGGGAGCTTGGAGATGGTGAAACTATCTCTAGAAACTTCCCTGATAGTGTGATTAATTATTCATATAGTCAAAGTGGTGTATATCAAATTAAATTGATACCTGACTTCAACCCTCCACCATTCATACCTAAGTGTGTTGATACAGCTTATGGTACTGTTACGGTTGTTGATGTTGTTGCAGACTTTGATATAGATAGTGCAAATGCTCCTAACTTCTGCTTTAACAATACCTCTACTGGTGCAACTAGCTACGAGTGGAACGTTGAAGATGATCCAAGTAATGCATCTTACTTCGAAGAGAATATCTGCCATAATTGGGATGATAGACTTGGAGAATGGGAAGTTTGCTTATATGCTACAAGTGCAGAAGGATGTATTGATACAATTTGTAAAACCATTCCGAATAGGTTCTCTAAACAAATCAAGGTTTATAATGTGTTTACTCCTGACGTAAATGACCCACTCAATAAAGAGTTTGTTATTGATGCAGATGGATTAGAGTATTACAACATTAAAATCTTTAACCGTTGGGGAGAGAGAGTATTTGAGTCAGAAG
>JABDQY010000296.1 GCA_013042025.1 Bacteroidia bacterium | reverse complement strand
TTTCTGCGGTTGGTTGAACATTCCTCTCGTTTGACGAGTTTTCGTTCTAAAAGTTTGTCAATAATGCGTGTAACATTGCTATTCTTTTGGACCATTTTGCATGATATGTCTTGAAGGTTCAATGGCTTACCTTGAGATCCTTTCAGCACCCTAAGTACGTTGTATTGTGGTTCAGATATACCATAGTTCTTTAATTGCTTACTCACGTCGTCTGTAATGCGATGACCGTTAGTAATGATTTGGTGTATTACCTTAAAATAACTTAGCTTCATTATATCGCCTCTTGAAATGTTTGCAGTACTTGGTTGAATTGAGTAGCAAGTGAATCGTCTGTTATTGTATTTTCTTTGAAGTTATCATTGAACGATGGCAGTGAAAACGTTTCAATAGAATTCTGATTCATAAACTTAAATTTATTCGTAGCGATTTCTAAAACAGTGGATCCTCCTCTTGCACCAGGAGAAGTTGCTAATAAAAGCATAGGATTGTTTGCCCAAACATCTTTCTCTATTCTGCTAATCCAATCAAGTATGTTCTTGAAAGCTGCAGAATATGCTCCATTGTGCTCTGCAAAAGATATAACCAGAGCATCACTATCTTTAATCAGTTGTTTGAATGCGATTGCTTTTTCAGGTATCCCAGTTGCTTTTTCTTTATCAATTCCATAAATAGGCATTTCATAATCATTCAGGTCGAGTAGAGTTACTTCAGCATCTTGAATTTGATTTGCTGCAAACGATGCCAATTGTCTGTTGATGGAAGTTGAACTATTGCTTGCCCCAAAGGCTAGTATTTTCTTTTTCATGTATAAATATGTTGCTACAACTATTGTATATACAAATGTACAAGTAAAATTGTTTTCATGGTTATAGAATATTTTTATGTAACTATATTTTTTGTGAATAATTCAATTTAATCAATTGAAACGATTTCATTAGTTGATGGATTATAGGGAAGGGCAATACCTTAAAGTGTGTCGAGGTATTCACTTCTAGTTAAGCGATATTGGTACACACTTTTGTAATCATCATTCATTTTATACTGATCTTTTAGTTCGGCTTCCAAAATCATTTTATTATTGGCTAAAACTTTACCAGACGCAGGATTGTCAACATAATGAGTAGCATGTATTTTGTTAAGCAATAATTCCTCAAAGCCAAACTTTAAAATGGCCCCGACTGCTTCAGTAGCAATACCTAAACCCCAAAAAGGTTCCCCTATCCAATATCCAATTTCTGCACGATTATGTTCACTATCTAAATGGATTCCAATTTCACCAATGAGTTCATCTTCAGTCTTTTGTGCTATAGCAAAAACATAACGTTCTTCATTTTTAAAGCCTTGTAAAACAAAGTTAAATCGAGCAATTGCATCCTCTTCTAAGTATATATATGGGATGTTTATTATGTTATCTGAAATGATCTTATTATTCACATATCTCAATAAAGCTGGGATATCAGATCAATAAAGCTGGGATATCAGATAATTCCATCTTTCTTAGAATAAGCCGATCAGTTTCGAGTTTTGGAAATGATTTCATGGGATTAAATTTGACAAACCAAAGTTAGTTAATCTTACTTTTTTTCATAATGAAGTTGAACCAGGCCAGATTCATAGGTCTTGCTTTCTAGCAGATTTAAATCGATAGCGTCTAGCTCACCCAAAAACAATCGCTTTCCGTCTCCTAGAAAAAAAGGAATAACCGAAATGATATACTCATCAATTAAATTGTCTTTCATCAGCAACTTTACAATCTGACCACCTCCATCGCAATAAATGTTTTTACCAGGCTCTTTTTTAAGATTTTGAACAAGAACTTTCAAACTACCATTATAGAAAATAATTCCATCTTTATCGGGTCTTTCTTCACGTGTGATAACATAGCATTTATACAATTTTGATTGTGGAAATTCTCCACCAGTGAGGCTTAATACCGTGTCGTATGTTTTTCTACCAACGATGTAGGTGTCAACATCTTGTGTGAATTGATTGTAACCATAGTCTTCTCCTTCTTTTTCAACCTTAGAAAGCCAAGATAAGTCATCATCTTTTGTGGCTAAAAAGCCATCTGCACTCATGCTGATATATAGGATTAGTTTTCTGTTATTCATATAAAGTATTATCTGATAAAAAAGACTTTTTGAATTTTGCCTTTTTCTATATGGTATATGGCAGTAGCTTCAATTACATTTTCCCCGAATTGAACTCTTTCTTGGTCAATTACCACATTGCCTTGTGCAATCCGTGCTACTAATTCACAATGTAAATTTGGAGTGTTTTTAAACATTTTAGAGTAGCCTTCTCTCATTTTTTCCTTGCCTGTATACCGTAATTCATTTGGATAGTTGTACACCTCAACGTCATCGGCATAAGGCTCCAAGAATGCTTCAATGTTTCTAAGATTATAGGCATTCAATTGACGTTGTGCAAGATCTGAAGGGGAGTCTTTAATTAGATCTTGTTGTTCGTAAACTGAACCATTGTTTATTACTCGATTTATTGATGTTATATTCTTAATCGATTCAATAGGGTTTTTATCTAAGAGGATAAGATTGGCTTTTTTCCCAATGTTTATAGACCCAAATTCATCTGATTTGTCTAGTATTTTTGCTCCATTTAGCGTTGAGGCTTGAACAATTTGCCAATTGTTCATTCCTGCATTTTCCATTGCCAAAAGTTCGTTTAGGTAAGAAGAAGCATGCAATGTTCCGATGTTCCCGGCATCTGTTCCCGTTGCTATGGTCACACCTGCATCATTTAAAATTTTTAAATTAGCCATACTAATAGAATCAGATTTATGTAGATGGTGCATTCGTTGAGATGAGTTTGCATTGGATTTATAACCTTGAATAAGTGCAGTGTCTGACAGATGTTTTAAATCCAATAAAGAACCCAATTGATAAGGATCTGCATTGTGTAACTCATGATTACTGAAGTTTAAGCGTTGTCCAAAAGTGTTCATGTATCCTGCATGCACAATCAAGGTTGGACAAAGTATTGTTTTCTTTTCTTTAAGAAGTTCTACGAAATCAGTGGTAATTAGTTCATCATCTACACTGTGAACCAAGAAATCACATCCACTTTCTACAGCAAGTTGAGCAGTAATACGTTGCGTAGCGTGCACAGCAACTTTTAGCTTGTTTTGATGTGCTTCTTTAATTATGGCCTGTATAATGGGCAAGTTTTTACGAGCATGATTTTCATAACCATTGGAGTCCTTTTGGGTGATGTACCAAATTTTAATAAAATCGGGTTTGTATTTTAATTGCTCCTGCACCATTGCAATCCCGTCTTCTTTAGATTGTACCAGTTTAAATGGTTCATTATCCCCTAAGTCTTTGTACACCTCGGGTAAATAGGTGGTAAGCAAGGGTCCTGTCATTTGAATAGAGGGGATATCGTTCTTATTACTAAACGATTTTCTATGGTTAAGGAAATGATAGGTTGCACCCACATCTACTACGTTGGTAATTCCATTTTGAAGGTAACGGTGAAGAGTTTCTTC
Source organism: Bacteroidia bacterium (assembly GCA_013042025.1). Classification (GTDB taxonomy): domain Bacteria; phylum Bacteroidota; class Bacteroidia; order NS11-12g; family UBA9320; genus UBA9320. The sequence goes on along the minus strand of JABDQY010000296.1, from coordinate 784 downwards.
CATTTTATCATAGGAGTATTTAATCTCATCTTGATAAGAAATATGTTTTCGTAAATCTATGGCATCTGGTCTGGTGTATAATCCTCCATTTTGAAAAAAGTGGATATGGGCATCTGTTAATCCGGGCATTAAGTACTTTCCTGTTCCATCGATAACAACTGCATCTGCTGGTATCATCCTCTTGGTGAAATAGGAATGAATATCTGAAATATTCTCACCCGTAATTACAACATTTTGATTGGGAATTAGATTTTGATTTATTACATCAACAACAGTTACATTGGTTATGTATGTTTGAGCAAACGATGAAAAACCAATAAGGAAAAGGGTAATAAAAGAGAGAGCTATTTTTTTCATATAGTTTTTCAAAGATAGGAGAGGACTTCAATTCTTATTGCTATCGGGCACAAAATTGAATGCTTTAATCTGTAGACGAAAGAATGTCAATCAGCTCATCACATCCACCCTTATTTATAAATTCTGAATGGTCGTTGATGTCCCTGAAATCTTTGTTTGTGATATTCTTACACAACATTTCTCCTTTTGTGTATTTAGTAAATTCCTTAATCAAGCGTTTAGCACCTTTATTGGTAAAATATGGTGGCGACTGTCCTGGATTTTCTTTGCACCAGTTTAGTGTTTGCATCCAAATTGCGGCACTTAATGCACCACATGAATTTCCGCTAAGACCAAGTCCTCCAGCATATCCTGCAACGGCTGCCATTTCTTCATCACTTGCACCCATTTTTTGAGCTACTAAAGAGGCACAACTCATAGGTTTACC
>JABDQY010000072.1 GCA_013042025.1 Bacteroidia bacterium | reverse complement strand
CTATTGTACCCATCGATAATCGATGTCGCATTGCTATCCGTCGATCAACCACTTTAAAAATACCTTCTACAATTTTCACTTTATTAAAATCTTCGTAAGCCTGAAGACTATCTCCACCAATCGTTATAAAACGAAGAATCCATTCCCACTCTTCTCTTGTAATCGTTTTATAGCAATATGTTTTTCTAACCTGGTCATAGATTTCTCTTTCATGGAAACCGTCTGAAACTGCAAGAGTCACAAGATATTGTATCAAAACATCAAACGCTCGGATAACCGGAATTCTACTTTCAATGTGTCCTTCTTTTATTGCACGTTGTATCGCTGAGGATTCAATTATTTCTAATGAATTTGTAGGTAGAAAATATATTTTCGAAGTTTCATAAGGCGAATGTCCACTTCTGCCAGCCCGTTGTAAGAATCTTGCAATTCCCTTAGGACTTCCAACTTGAATTACTGCAGAAACTGGTCGAAAATCTACTCCTAAATCCAAACTACTAGTGCTCACAACTGCTTTTAAATTTCCATTGTGCAAACCGTGTTCTACCCACTCACGTACTTCCCTATCTAGGCTTCCATGATGCAATGCAATCAACCCTGCCAAATCTGGAAATCGATCAATTAATTTTTGATACCATATTTCTGCTTGAGATCGCGTATTGGTAAACACTATAGTTGATGAATTCTTCTCTATTATTGGTAGAACCTTGTCAATCAACTTCATTCCCAAATGACCAGCCCAAGGCATATCTTCCATCTTTCTTGGAAGTAAAGTGCTAATCTTTAATTTCTTCTTAATTTTCGATTGAACAACTACAGTATTATCAAGTGTATCTTTATCTCCCATCAACACTTCAACTGCATCCTCCATGTTGCCAATAGTTGCTGATATACCCCAGATTTTTAAGCCGGGAACAATATGTTTGAGTCTGTTTAATCCTAGCTCAACCTGAACTCCTCGTTTGCTGCTTAATAATTCATGCCATTCATCTACAACAACTGCATCCAAGTATTTAAAGTAGTTGGCATACCCTTTACGTGCAAGCATTATATGCAGGCTTTCTGGAGTAGTAACCATGCAATCCGGACTGTTCTTTAATTGAGACTGTTTTTTAGCTGAAGATATATCACCACTTCGTCTCTCAATTCTCCATCCCGTTTCTAAATCATCCGCGGCTTCTTGTAACGCATTTGTGATATCCACAGAGAGAGCTCGCAATGGGGTAATCCAAAGTACTTTCAAACCCTTTTTATAGTCTCCTTTTAGCTTATCATGTAGCAAAAACGGTAAACCAAGAGCGTAGGTCTTCCCGCTTCCAGTAGGTGCATTCAACAATCCGTTTTTACCATCAAAAAAATGAGCTAAGCATTCCTTCTGAAAACCGAACATCTTCCAGTTGCGGTTTTTAAACCACAGAGAGGCCAATTTTTGAGCTTGAAGTTTCAATGAATTGTTCACAAGTTTAGGATTAATCCAACGAATCACAAATTAATATTGTAGCGAATAGTAATGAGCTATAAAGCTGTACATATTGCTTGTAATGATAACCAATCTGAAACAATCTCTTACCTTCTACAAGAGCTAGGATTTGAAGGCAGTGCTTATGAAAATGGCAGATTAATAGCATATTGTAAACCAGATAATTATCAAGCGAACGAAGTAAGTATTTTGCTAAATAAATTTGGTTTGGTTGCTGAATTTATAGACGATGTTGAAGACCGGAATTGGAACACCATTTGGGAAGAAAATTTCAAAGATTCTGATATCGGAGATAACATCCATGTAAGGGCTCCTTTTCATCCTGCTAAAAAAGTAACGCATGATATCATTATTCTTCCAAAAATGGCTTTTGGTACAGGACATCATGAAACAACACAATTATCTGCTTTAGCTTTAGAAAAGCTCGATTGCAGTAAAAAAACAGTTTTAGATATGGGATGTGGAAGCGGTTTGCTAGCTATTCTTGCCTCTCAAAAAGGTGCTAAACAAGTTATAGCAATAGATTATGACATTCATTCTGTGGAAAACACAAAAGAAAATGTGCAATTAAACGGTATAAAAAACGTTGAAATTCAACAGGCTGATAATCTGACACATTTGACTCATAAATTCGACATAATTGTAAGCAACATAGTTAAGAACATTAATCTTAACTTGCTACCTCAGTTTGTTGAAAGATTGAGTGATAGCGGTACTCTTATCCTATGCGGTTTCTTGGAAACTGATTTAGATGTCTTGAAACAAGCCGCTTCGGCACATCATTTGAAATTAATAGATTATAACACAGACAACAATTGGTTACAAACCAGGTTTACTTTTAAATAATATGGCATTTCATAAAAAAATACTTTCACTTTTTTTAGTTTTAATTAGCGTTGTTGTATACGCTCAGCCACGTAGCTTTAGTCGTAAGCCTGAGGTTTATATTCAAGAATTTAATAAATACATCGCTACAGGTAATACAAAGGAAGGTGAAGTTTTTGTTGCACTTTTTACTGAAAAATGGAATGCTGGATACTTTGCTGAAGATGAGCAACGGACAATTATGAGAGTTAGTAACGAAATGCTAATGAATGATCTTCGTATTCCCGACTTTGTTTTGTTCACAGAAACCATCTTATTAGGAAAAGATTCCGTTGATGTAGAAAAATATGACAGCTGGAGGAAAGCACTAATACCGGCGGTTAGATCAGGGAATAAAACATTCATCACTTTACTTACAGCCTCAAGAAACCTGTTTAAAGAGAATATCTTATATGCTTCTCCATCCAAAAATTGGTACAGCTCAAAAAATAACTATGTGTTCAATTTTGAAGGTAATCGTGTAAAAATTTCATTTGAAAACATTGATCTTATAGGACAAGCAGATATCGACAAAATAAAAATTTACAACACCTCAGGTAGCTATTATTTGGATAATGATGTGTGGGAAGGAACCAAAGGAAGAGTTACATGGGAACGTGTTGGTTTCGGAAAGGATAATATTTATGCAGATATTCAAGGAAATTATTCCTTACGTTTTGATAGAGCAGAAGTAAATATTGACAGTGTAATGTTTACAAACGTCGATTTTCTAAATACTTCAATTATGGGTTCATTGCGTGATAGAGCCTCAAGTGCAGACGAAATTGAAGAAGAACGACTTCTTCGGTCTTCATTTCCTCAATTCACTTCCTATCAGCAAAACTTAGAACTAGGATCTTATTTGGACGATAGAGTTAAGTTTAAAGGAGGATATGCCATGAAAGGTGCTGAAATAATTTCAAGTGGTTCTGCCAAAACACCTTCAATCGTTGAAATAAAATATAAAAACAAAAAGCGGATAATAGCAAAGTCTGAGTATTTCAGTCTGAAGCAAAACAAGATTATCGCACTTAATTCAGAAGTATACATTTATACCGATAGTGGTGAAATATATCATCCTAAAATACTATTCAATCTGAACCTTGAAAATAAAGTCCTCTTGCTTACACGTGGTAAAGATGGATTGCAGCAAGCTCCTTTCTTTAATTCCGACCACGAAGTGGAAATATATGTTGATCAAGTTGTTTGGCGTCTCGACTTACCCAAAATTGAATTCGACATGATTGGGGAAGATGCAAAAGCAATTGTAGAATCTACTGATTTTTATAAAGAAGTAAGATACGAACGAATTCCTCGTGGCATGTTAACCTATCACCCACTATCAAAGATGCGTGATTTTGTTATACGGTATCGATTACGTGAATTTACATTTACAGAATACGCCAATTGGATGGGAAGTAAACAAACGTATCTGAAACCTCAAATTGTAGAACTAGCAGATTTAGGATATATCTTCTTTAATCCAGGAACAGATTCTATAAAGGTTAGAAAAAAGCTAGACCATGCCGTTCTATCCCATATGAAACTTGCAGATTACGATGTTATTCGTTTTAGCTCGGTAATTGGAGCTCGTTCAAATGGATATCTGGATTTAGTAAACGACAACTTTGTATTAGAAGGAGTTCGTGCATTTAGGTTTAGTGATAGTCAATCCGTTTATGCTTTTCCTCACGATCAAAAGGTTATTATAAAACATAAAAGACGTATGGAATTTGGAGGAAAGCTTACCGCTGGAAAGTTTGACTTTTACAGTAAGAAATACAACTTCGATTATTACGACTTTGACATCACTTCAGATCAAATAGATGAAATGGTAATTTTCACAGAAGATCTTGAAGGTAAAAATAGATTAGTTGCGGTAAAATCTGTACTTAGGGACATAAATGGCACCTTAGAGATAGACAAATCTACCAACAAATCTGGATTAGCAGATTACCCTGAATATCCTCGATTTACTAGTAGAAAAGGAGCAAAAATTGCTTATGACAAGAAGAGCATTCACAACGGTGCATATCCTAAAGATAAATTTCACTTCGAGGTTGACCCCTTTGTAATTGAAAACATGGATGACTTCAGTACCGCTGAACTAGCATTTCCAGGAACTTTTGTATCCGGTGGAATTATTCCTGAGTTTCGATTTGAAGCTAAGATTATGGATGATTACTCGCTTGGTTTTGAAAAGACCAATCCTGTTGGTGGATATCCAATGTATGGCGGTGCAGGACACGGTGAAATTGACATTAAACTTAGTGAGGAAGGATTTACTGCGAAAGGAACTATCGATTATCAAGGTGCTCAAATAGTATCAGACGATATGCTTCTTACACCTGATAGTACATTAGCTGCGGCAGAATCTTACATTGTAAATGAAGATGAAAAATATCCTAACGTTTTTGCAAAAGATGTGCTAACCAAATGGTTACCAACCAAGGATTCTTTATTCGTAAATACCAATGGCCATACGGTAAAAGTACTTCGAGATGATCAAGAGTTTAAAGGAAATTTAGTTCAAACAAGCAGCAGAATATCCGGAAATGGAGTATTAACCTGGGATAATGCAACGCTCAAATCCAAAGACATGAAGTACCAACCCAATAAAGTTGATGCTCGATATTCACAAATTGAAATAGGGTCCATAAAAGATGATAAGATTGCTTTTGCATCGTATAATGTAGAATCTCACGTTGATTTTAACACAAGAATTGGTGAATTTAAAGCAAATGAGAAAGGTAAATTAACTGAGTTTCCGTTCAATGCCTATGCAAGTTCTATGGATGAGTACAAATGGGACATGGATGCTCAAACAATTGAGTTAAATAAGGGACCACTTCTATCAAAGGAAAAGTCCTATTTCATTACTCGAAAAGGAGATCAAGAAGGTTTAAAGTTTGAAAGTACAAAAGCGTTATTTGATATGAAAGAAGGTATCATTTACGCAGAGAAAGTACCATATATCGATGTTGCAGACAGTAGAGCTTTCCCTTTTGAAGGAAAGGTAACGATAAAAGAAGATGCAGATATGCAACCTTTAGAGCAAGCTAAATTACTTGCCTCGAGAGATGATAAATTCCATGAGTTGTATGACGCTAAACTTAAGATTAACGGTCGCTATGCACTCAGTGGCTCAGGATACTATAAGTATAAAGACAAGCACAATACGGGACAGGTATTATTTTTTAATTCAATGCGAGTTGTTGGTCATGGCGATTCCACAGTTATCGCATCTGGCTTTGTAAGAGATAGCTTAAAGTTTACAGTAAGTCCAAAAATTGCTTACAAAGGGAAAGTTGAGCTAAACAGTAACGAAGAAGATATCGCATTCAATGGATATGTAAAACCATTACATAGCTTAGACCAATATACAAGCAACTACTTTAGATACAATCAAAGACCTGATCCAAAAGATGTAATTATTCCAGCATATGAGATTTTAAATGAGGACAGAAGAAGGATGTCTGCAGCTTTAAGTATTGCTAATGATTCTACCCATGTTTACCCTTCAATGTTTGCATTTAAGCGAAGTTATGCAGACAACGAACTAACGTCGGATACAGGTGTATTCTATTATAATGAAGATGACCAAACATTTTATGTTGGTGATTCTATGAAGCTTTTTGGCGAGGCATCAAGAGGAAGCTACATGTCGTTTAACAATGCTACTGGAGAAGTTTACTCAGAAGGGAAAATAAACTTTGGTATGGGTCAAGACGACAATTTCAATGGTATTATGGCGGGAAACATTCATAAACTCCCAACGGATAGCACCTTCATATTGCAAAGTATTCTAGCTTTAAATGTAAATATACCGGAAGAGTGTTACGGAAGAATTATTGAAGTAATTCGCAACAGTGGTGATGGTGAATTTGCAGAAAACGATAATGACTTTGTGCTTAAAGCAATGTCAGAATACTTAACGGATAAACAATTAGAGAAGGCCTTAAGCAATGTTTCGTTCTCAGGAGAAATAAAACCATCAGATGAATTGAACAGAAATTTCTTTATCACGAATACTAGCCTCCATTTCTCTCCATCAAGACGGTCTTTTGTAAGTTTTGAACCTGTTCAAATTGCAACAATAAATGGTCAACAAATCAACCAAGTTGTTGATTCTCGAATTGTGATTAATAAGAGACGGAGTGGAACACGATATACAATGTATCTAGAAGTGAGCAAGTACGATTGGTTCTATATCGACTATTATATGGGAGCACTTGCAGTTGCTAGCACAGATAAGGAATTTAATGACATCATTAAAGACAAGGGAGCTAAGATGAGTAAAGGTAAGTTTAGAATAAGAACTGCTTCTCCAAGAACCGTTGCAAATTTCTTAACAAGGTTAGAAGGGAATAACTAACTCTTTATTTAATTTCATACACCAATGATAGCGTAAGACCATAGGTTCTGTATTTCGACCATGTCTTATTCATAGTAGTGAAGTTATTAATAATCTGAAAGTCCGTTTCAAGATACGTTTGATTCAAAGGAAAACTAGATTCATCTTTTCCCAAACGAAACGCCAACCCTACTTGCTGAACCAAGTTAACACTTCCATAGGTATCCAAACCTTCACCATAAAAAGATTCCCTATTTGATTCATATGTGGAGCTTGGCCAATGGTTTTTACTTGTAGATTGACTGCCTTCTGCATCAATATTGTAGGCCAACAAACCTTCTACACCCAAGCCGAAATTGTAGATAAATCGTCTTTTATATGGTGTTGTAATTCTCGCCATAAATTTGGTTCCTAAAAGTGAACTGGAAATATCAATATATGAGTTACGACTAAAATTGGTGTCGTTTATTTGATAACTTTCATAGTTACTTGAATACAGATATTCAGCTCCTTGTAATAGGTCTATGTCAAAAAATAGGAAGTTGTATTTCGAAGGTTTTAATCCAAATTCATATGAACTAAAGACTCTATTTAAGCTACCATAACTACCTTGAGATGATGCAAATGCAATATCTTCTTGATTAAAGTTTGAATTCACCAATTCGCTTGAAGGTCTTCCCGTTCCGTTGTAATTAAATCCAACTCCTAAATGGTTAAAGCTCAATTGAGCATAACTAATCTGTGATGCTACCAATAGCGATAATATGAATATCTTTTTCATTTCGTTTTAATTAACGTTTAGTTGGTTCCAATAAGTATCTATTAAATATATCATTGCTCCCATACTTGCTCCACCTAATTCCAACTCTC
>JABDQY010000290.1 GCA_013042025.1 Bacteroidia bacterium | reverse complement strand
CAGGATTGTTTGCCATCATCTCATTGCTCTCTTCAAAACTTAAGTCAACTGGATAATATCCTCCAGCAAATGGATTATGAAGAGACGTTTGGTCAGAACCTACATGAACATAAATATCAGCTGAATCGAAAGTTTCCCAAACCTCAACAATGTTCCCTACATAGGCTATAGAAACAATTTCTTTATTTTCTTGAGCATTTTTTACTCTTGACACTAGGGCCTCTATATCTTCAACTAACTCATCAACCCATCCCTGCCTGTGACGTTTTTTTGCAGCAGCTGGATTTACCTCCGCACAAACGGTAATACAACCTGCAATGTTACCAGCTTTGGGTTGAGCTCCACTCATTCCCCCTAATCCGGCAGTTAAAAATATTTTCCCAGCAGGGCCATCTCCTTCTTCCAGTTTCATTCTGAAAGCATTCATAACCGTAATTGTAGTTCCATGAACTATTCCTTGAGGACCGATATACATATAACTTCCAGCAGTCATTTGACCGTATTGAGTTACACCTAACGCATTATACTTCTCCCAGTCATCCGGTTTGCTATAGTTAGGAATCATCATCCCATTAGTTACAACTACTCTAGGAGCTTCCTTGCTGCTTGGGAACAATCCCATAGGATGGCCGCTATAAATATGCAATGTTTGCTCTTCCGTCATCTCACTTAGATACTTCATTGTAATCAGGTATTGAGCCCAGTTTTGAAAAACCGCTCCATTACCCCCGTAGGTAATCAATTCTTCGGGATGTTGAGCAACTGCTGGGTCCAAATTGTTTTGAATCATCAACATAATACCTGCAGCCTGCTGACTCTTTGCTGGGTATTCCGCTATTGGACGAGCATACATTTTGTAGTCTGGCTTAAATCGATACATGTAGATTCTTCCATACTCCTTTAATTCTTGAGCAAATTCTGGTGCCAATTGAGCATGCCATTCTTTAGGAAAGTAACGTAGAGCGTTACGAATAGCTAGCTTTTTATCATCATCACTAAGAATGTCTTTTCGCTTTGGAGCACGATTATGGCCTTCAATATAATCGTATGCATTTGGCAATTCTGATGGTATGCCTTGAGCAATTGCATTCTTGAAATCTACTTGTGTATCAGTCATTGTCTGCAAAGTTGCTAATTGGTTGCTGATAAACAAAATCAAGTATGGAAAGATTGGAAATTGAGTAATAATTTGAGTATATAGTAGACAAACAGCTAAAAAGCAAAATCCATTTTCTTAACTTTGTCTAAATGGAATCCAATCAAATCTTAGGAATAGTCACAGTTCTTGTTGGGATGTTCACCTTCGTTGCAAGCTCTTTAAATATGGAGTTCTTCTTCAATAATCGAAGAGCAGAAGCATTCATCAAAATATTTGGAAGACAAGGAGCTCGTATTTTCTATATGATACTAGGACTTTTTCTTATGTATGTTGCCTACCTTATTTATTTGGGACCTCACTAACCAATTATATGGATTGACATTTAAGTTTGTTTGTACTCAAAAGAAACATTAGAAGTATAAAATTAGAATACAATCTCACTTTCCTCACGTTTCATAATCCATTTATCGACTAATATAAATTCTGTACATTTTAAAATTAAATTTGTTCTCATATGAGCATTCTTCAGATTCAAGAAGTATCTAAGTTCTATGCAAATCATACTGCATTAGATAAGGTATCTTTTGATGTTCCAAAAGGTAAGATTTTTGGATTGTTGGGACCCAATGGTGCAGGCAAAACTTCCTTAATAAGAATCATTAACCAAATTACCGGTCCTGATAAAGGTCAAATTATGTTTAATGGTGAATTACTCAACAAGGAACATATCAAAAGCATTGGCTATTTACCAGAAGAAAGAGGCTTATACAAAAAAATGAATGTATATGACCAACTCATTTATTTCGCAAAACTAAGAGGGATGAGTGCCTCCGATGCCAAGATTACTATCAATAGTTGGCTAGAAAAGTTTGAAGCTACCAGTTGGAAAAAAAAGAAAATAGAAGAATTAAGTAAAGGGATGCAGCAAAAAATTCAGTTCATAGTTACTGTAATGCATAACCCAAAGTTTATAATTCTTGATGAACCATTTACTGGATTTGATCCAAAAAACACCCAACTTATAAAAGATGAAATTGTACGATTAAAAAATGACGGTGCTTCTATTATGCTATCCACTCATCGAATGGAAAGTGTAGAAGCTATATGTGAAGAAGTGGTTCTAATTAACGAAGCAAAACTAGTAATACAGGGTTCTGTTTCAAGTGTACGGAATAGTTTAAAAGACAATACCTACGAACTCAAATTTGCTGGTTTGTTAGACACCAATAACTTAGCAAACATCAACATCAAACAACAAGAAGAAATTGATGGGATTAATCGCCTTGTATTTAGCTACAATGACGATAAGCATAGCATTCAAATCTTTAATAATCAGCCTATTGAAATTAAAGAATATCGAGAAATTATTCCAAGTATGCAGGATGTATTTTTAACTTTAACTGCTAGCAATTATGAATAATATTTGGATAATTACCAGTAGGGAATACCTATCACGAGTTAAGAAAAAGAGTTTCATAATCATGACTCTTCTTGCTCCATTACTTATTGCAGGATTTTATGGTGGTATAGGTTGGATGGCCATGAATGAAAATGTTGGGAGTACGGAAAAAACAATTGTTGTACTCGACCCTACAAACTCCTTTAAACACGAAATTGAGAATCCCGAAAAACTAAACTTCATCTTTAAGGAAGATTTTTCAGTTCAAGATTTAGGTAATTCTGATTCAATTAATGGATTGTTGGAGGTAAAAGGAATAATTGGGAATAAACTGGAACTTACCTATCAAAGTAGGGAAAACTTGAGCGTTTCTGAAAATGATAAAATTCAAGATGCATTCAGGGCAAAACTAAAGCGAGACAAGCTTGAGCAATTAGGAATATCACAATCTTCAATAGATAGTTTAAATAGTCGTGTGTCAATAAAAGAATTCAAAATTGACAATGACGGAAACATAACTTCCAGTAACATTGGAATTAACACAATGCTAGGAATGGCACTTGCCGTGCTTATCTATTTCTTTATTTTCCTTTACGGTGTTCAGGTTATGAAAGGAGTTATTGAAGAAAAAACAAATAGAATCGTGGAGCTAATTGTAAGTACAGTAAAACCATTTCAACTTATGATGGGAAAGGTTATTGGAATTGCTGCTGTTGGGTTAACTCAAATTGGGATATGGGTGCTATTAAGCGGTTTTTTAATGACTATTATCAGTCTCTTCTTCGGTATAGAAATGCTAAATACAAGCGAGATGCAAGAGTTATCAAATAACCCTGCAGTTGCACAAATGGATAGCTTCCAAGAACAAGCAATTGCTGCCTTTTTTGGGTTACCACTTCTTAAAATATTTGGTACATTCTTGTTTTATTTTATTGGTGGTTACCTCCTCTACGGAGGGCTTTTTGCCGCAATTGGAAGTGCTGTTGATAGCGAAACAGATACCCAACAATTTATGCTGCCTGTTACACTACCTCTTGTGTTTTCTATGATGATTGCTTTCTCAGTAGTTATTAACGACCCAAACGGCACACTTGCAGTATGGTTATCACTCATTCCGATCTCTAGCCCTATTGTTATGATGGCCAGAATTCCATTCGATCCTGACCCGATGCAAGTAGTTTTATCAATGACGATTCTTGTACTAACTATTCTAGGAACCATTTGGTTAGCTGGTAAAATATATCGAACTGGAATACTCATGTATGGCAAAAAGCCAAGTTACAAGGAATTAGCTAAGTGGCTTTTTTACAAAAATTAACGTAAATTAGCACGTACTTATGAGAGGTATATTATATTTTATTTTATTAGTATCACTAGTAAGCAGAGCACAAACAGATTATAAGTTTATTGATAAACATAGTGATGATGTGAGCTGTTTAGCTTTCAGTCCAGATAACACTCACATAGTATCTGGGGGTTGGGACAGTAAACTAATTGTTTATTCAAATGATAGTCTTTATGTGATTCAACAAGAACTGAAAGATTTTCATGGTGCCGTTAAATCAATTGCATTTAGTAGAGACGGATACAAAATGCTTGCAGGTGGACAAGAAGGAAAATTAGCTATTTATGGTTTTAATGACTTGTCTAGCTGGGATATCGTTGGATTAGATTCATTCTTAAACATTAACAACTCACAAATTAATAAGTTGATTTATGGTCCTGGAATGAGAACTATCTTCATTGCAGGCGACGACGGAAATTTCATAACCTATGACCTCACTAAAAAGAAAATTTTAAAAGTCGTTACCAAGAGACCTATATCAGCAGCATGTGTTTCTATAGACCGAAGAAGTTACTTTATTGCGAACGAAGGCTCTGCTACAATAACACAATATGATGTTTTTGGGAAAGTTCTTAGGACCTATGAAGGTCATTTAGATAACGTTACTGATATATTAGTTACTCCGAACAGAAAATACCTAATTTCAAGTTCGAAAGATCGAACGATAAAAATCTGGAACTTACAAAACGGCAAAGTGGAGAATACCATAATCCAACATACTTGGGCCGTTACCGACATAGAATTAGATCCTTTTGGAGTTTATCTGGTGAGTTGTGGTTTAGATGGAGGTGTTGGTTTGTTTAGCGTAGAAACAGGGGACAAATTGATGTTTGAAGTATTGCCAAAGCATAAGTGTAATGCAATTGCAATTTCTCCGGACTTAACTAAGATTGCTGTTGCAGCGAGTATGGACGGAAGTGAATCTTCTGGATTTTACATTATCCCAACTAAGTTAAAAGCTCGCAACATTAAATTACCAAAACGATATTTCGCGGATAAGAAAGAAAAGGAGTTATACGAGTCAATTTATGAAGAACATAAGGAGGATAAAGTTGAGAAAACAGAAGTGAAGCCAAAGCCAGTTAAAACTCCAAGCTCCAAAGAAAAGAAGGAATCAAAATCTTCGTCTGAAGTGATTCTAAAAAAATCAAAACAAGTTGAAATCAGAATGGACTAAGTTCATCTCCTAAACCTTTGTTCTGTTTTTATAATCACCATAAATAGTGTAGTTTTCGCCCCATAAGCAATTCAAATATTTACAAATGACTAATCAAATATTAAATAGCAGTAAGGCTCCAGAACCTGTAGGAGCGTATCCGCATGCTAGAAAAGTAGGAAACCTTTTGTTTCTAAGCGGAGTTGGACCAAGAGAACGTGGAACAAAAAAAATACCTGGTGTAGAATTAGATAGTGATGGTAATATACTAAGTTATGATATTGAAGCTCAATGTCATTCTGTATTTACGAATATTAAAAATATCTTAGAAGATAGTGGAAGCAGTTGGGCCAACATAGTTGATGTAACCGTATTTTTAACCAATATGAAAGACGATTTTAAAACATACAATCGTTTGTATGCAGAGTATTTCAAAGACAATCAGCCTTGTAGAACTACGATGGAAATTAATTGCCTACCTACGCCTATTGCAATTGAACTAAAGGTTATTGCTACTATTTAAATAACTCCCTTTTACAGCATAGCGGAATCTAATGCTTTTGCAGTATCCTTATTAACTGGCACTACTGGAAGTCTAAACTCATTTTTACAAATTCCCAGTTTATTAAGTACATACTTTACCCCTCCTGGGTTGCCATCCATGAATATGGCCTTCATCATAGGAAGTAATTTATAATGTAAATGTCTAGCACTTTTAAAATCACCATCTAATGCAAAGTTTACCATCTGACTAAATTCTTTTGGATACGCATTTCCTAACACAGAAATCACCCCATCCATTCCTGCAGCTATATAGGAGAGCGTGTAGTTATCATCTCCACTTATAACACTAAAATTTTCGAATTTGCTTTTGATAATGTCCATGCAAATATCAAAACTACCGCTTGCTTCCTTAGTAGCCACAATGTTGTCTAACTGAGCAATTCTCAAGGTGGTTTCAGCACTTACAATAGAACCTGTTCTACCAGGAACATTGTACATAATAATAGGTAATGAACTTGCTTCTGAAACAGCCTTAAAATGTTGGTATATTCCTTCTTGACTAGGTTTGTTATAATATGGACTAACACTTAAAATACCATCAACTCCATTTAAATCACTGTTCTTTATTCGACTTACCACTTCAGCTGTATTGTTCCCTCCAATGCCGAATACAACAGGTAATTTTCCTGCATTTACCTCAACTACTTTTTGTAGAATTGCCACTTGTTCATCTCCATTGATAGTTGGATTTTCACCTGTAGTTCCCATAACCACCAAATAACTTACACCACCTTCAATAAGATGATTTGTTAAATTTTCTAATCCAATAAAATCGATGCTTCCATCTGAATTAAATGGAGTAACCATCGCTACTCCCAAACCGCTAAATTGCTTCATTACTTAATATATTTTATTATCTCGTTAAAAATCTCTTCTTCTGTTTCAGCAATGCCTTTTACCATGAAATCATGAGCGTTTTGAAATAAATCTAAATGCTTCCCTATTCGTGTTCGTGCAAGACTGAATGTTGAAACTGCTTGCAACTCTATTCTTCCTTTGGTATCTAGATTAATTAGATAATCAAAGTCCTTGTTTATAAAACTACTAATTGATTCCTTTTTGGGAATCCCAAAAAAACCTAAATCCTTCTTACAATAAAACCCTTCCTTTAAGTTAGGCACATAATCTCCTAATTCTTTGCTATTTACATAACCAAGCGTAAATACCTTTTTCCCTTCCGATTCAAAATGATGAACAATTTTTGTTAAAAGAGAACTTTTTTGATTCACGTCATAAACAATTCCAACTTCTCGAATTGAATCAAACGGAACCAGTGCTTCATTTTTAGGTTTTTGCTTATGTTTACTAAGCTTTTTTACACCAATATTATATCGAATATTAGACAAGAGTGCAAAGGTAAACTTTTGCCATAGATTATTCTTTAATCATAAGGGCAAACTCTTGCTCGCTAATCATTTTAACTCCAAGTTTTTCTGCTTTTTCTTTCTTAGCAGGACCCATGCTTTCTCCGGCAATTAAAAAATCAGTTGATTTAGATATTGAACTTACATTTTTACCTCCGTGATCCTCTATTAGTTGCTTCAATTCGTTTCTGCTAAACAAAGTAAAAACACCACTGACAACTATCTTGGAACCATCCAATACATTCGAAGACAATTCCTTTTCAACAACTTCAAAGTTTAACCCTGCGAGTTTTAAACGTTCAACCTCTTCTTGATTCTGAGGTAATGTAAAATAATCAATTAAGCTCTTTGCGATTACTCCCCCTATTTCACTAACACCGCTCAACTCTTCAAAGTCAGCAGCCATAAGCATATCTATATTCTTAAAATGAAATGCCAATTTTTTAGCAACCGTCTCACCAACAAAACGGATTCCTAAACCAAATAAAACCCGTTCAAAGGGTTGTATCTTAGAATTTTCTATTCCTTTAAGAATATTTTCAACCGTCCTTTCTTGAAAACTGACTATTCTTTCTTCTCCACTTGTTTCACTTACAATCGTTTTACTAAGACCCAATAACTCATTAGCTGAGAGATCGAATAAATCTGCAGGTGTTTTCACAAGACCTGCTTGAAAAAGTAAATCAATTTTACCCTCTCCTAAGCTCGTAACATCCATAGCCTTCCTACCTATAAAATGTTCAATTCTACCTTTTATTTGAGGAGGACATCCA
>JABDQY010000288.1 GCA_013042025.1 Bacteroidia bacterium | reverse complement strand
GTACCGCTGAACCGGATAACCTCGACAATACCCTTAAATCGGTAAAACGTATTGCAACATACAATGGTTTTGACGGTTGGCTGATGCTCAATGTATATCCGCAACGAGCTACCAACCCCAATGATTTGGATGCGGAAATAAACAACGAATTGCGATTGGCCAATACGAAACATATCTGCACAGCAATCCAAGAACTAAACATTGAAACCATTTGGGTAGCTTATGGAGATTTGATTGATTCACGGAACTACCTCCCCTTCTGCATGGCAGATATTTTCAAAGAATTGGGTTCAGATCTAAACTGGAAAATAATCGGAGTGCCTACTAAAAAAGGACATCCTCGGCATCCATTGTACAAACCAACTAAAAGTAAATTAGTCGATTTTAATATGGAGCACTACGTTACAGAAAAGCTACGTCAGCTTAATCTTGAGGGAATCGTTTGAAGAAACTAACAAGCAATGCTTTTTTTGCATCGTTTAACAGTTGTTCCGCATCCGCAATGGTACTATTTCGGATTTTGGCAATTTCATCCAACTCCAAATGCTGGTTAGCAAACAAATCAAAAACATTTCGCATTGCAGAAGGTAAATTGTGCAACACCATATCAATGTGATTTTGAAATTCTTCAGCACTTACTTCTTTATCAATACGATTGATCATCCCTTTCTCTTTGTCCTCAATAAACACACGTTCTAAAACATAATCGTTGTGGTTATACGACATGTCGTCCAGTTCTTCGATTAGCATTAAGTCGCCATCACCATCGGTACTAAAATCTTCTTGCATCTCATCCCATTCGGGTTTAGAATAATCATCAATATTGCGATAAAATACCTCGCCAAACTCTTCATCAACAATAACATCATCCAATAAACCATTGGTTCGTTTAAATAACCAAGGATAGAAATCTTTCTTATCCTCCACTTCCCCAATATGCTCGTAAATTTCAATGAACAATTGATCTATAAAGTCATCAGGGTTATACTTCCCATTGGTAATGCTGCCTTTTTTAATGGCAGTATTCAATCTTCGACCAACATAATTTCTTATTGCAGGCATTAATTGCAATACCAATTCATTGAACGACCTTTGGTCGTCTTCATTTTTAAATTGAATTAGCTTGGGATATGTATCGGTTACAAGAAGGCGAAACTTTCTCTTGTTTCTGCTGGATTTGGAAAGATTAGCTAGCATAATAGTACGGTTTAAAAGTGAAATGTAAAGATACATTTTTTTCAGCTGAATTAAATGATTTCTGCCATATTAAAATAACAGTTACAAATCAATTTAAATTCGATGTAAAACTTGAGAAAGCATGAATAAAGGCAAGGTATTTTGTATCTTTGTAAGGAAGAGGTATGAGTCTTGACACATCTTTAGTTGAGGTTATACAATTGGCTAAGGCCATCGCATTATCTGCTTCTAAAGTTGTTTTGAGTTCGTATTTAGTAACATGTAAAATTGATTGTCATGAAAGAAGAAACAAAAAGAAAAATTAACGAATGGAGAACCTTCGTGGATGAGTTAAATGTTCAATTTCATTTAGGAAGTGCGGAAGCGAAAGAGGAGTTTGAAAAACAAAAGAAAAAACTGGTGAAATGGGTAGATGCTATGAGCCACAAATTGCATGATGCACAGGATCTTACCAAAGAAAAAGCAGTAGAACTAAAAACTTCATTGGAAGAGTTGCGTGTACAAGCTGCTCTGGGTACCGCTGAAACCAAAGATGAATTGGAAGAACAACAGAAAAAAATCACCAAAGGTATCAACGTGTTTAAAGGAAAGGTAGCTGAGGAGTTAGAAACTACCAAAGACCATGTTGAAGATTTCATAGGAGTTTTAGATGAACGATTGAGTGAGTTTCACACACGATTTGATTTATTTAGATTACAATTCCATTTGGGAAAAGAAGAAACGAAAGAAGTGCGGGATGAAAAAATGAAAGTAGTTTCGAACAAGCTTCACAATCTTAAAACCAAATTGACAGCGGTAGGTGAAGAAATTGAAGACAAGTGGGAAGATTTTTCAGAGGAGATTGCAGATCAGTGGCATCACTTAAAAAATTTAAATTAAAACACACTCATTAAACACAGTATAAAAAACAACAATGGAGTATTTTAGAATAAGAGAAGTAGAAACAACCGAAGAGGAGATACAGCAAAGGTTAAGTCTTGCGAATCTTGACGAACTGAGTACGCAGATATTTAATTTAGACACCCCTAATGGAGAAGAAGTAGCTATAGGCGGTTTGTGGGGAGAGTTTACATTAACCCGAAGCACCATAAAAGGCGGAGTGCGTTTTACCCTGTTGGAATGTCCCAACGCATTGAGTTGGACGGTTACAACAGGATATCCTCCAGCACCAGAAGCACTGGTTGTTCACATGACGATTAACCGGCAAGAAATAAAGCCAGAGTTTAATGAAGAACTGGAGGAGTTTATTGAAGACCATTGCGAATGTTTGGAAGAGTTTCTAAGCATAGTAAAATTAGGTAGTATGTAACATGACGTTTGAAATACTTGTCATTCTCGTTCTAATCTTCGGATGGGCGTTTAGCCGTTGGAGGTTTGAGGAAAAACGAGAAAGGCGTAGGGACTACTATAGAAATGTATATCTCAAATCCGATGCTTGGAGAAGAAAGCGGTATGTAGTGCTAAGACGTGACAATTGGGAATGTCAATACTGTGGTGCTCGTGCAACACAAGTTCATCACAAACGCTATTTGAAAAAAAACATTGGAAAAGAACCCATTGATTGGTTGGTATCTGTTTGTGTACCATGCCACGATAAGCAGCACAGCTAATTATTATAAATCGTTATCTTGCTCAATAAATAATTAAACCATGCACCTCCTCACACAACTTCTCATCGGTATTATCGCTTTTTTTCATATCTACATTCTCTGGTTTGAAATGTTTGCTTGGGAAAAACATGGACCCAAAGTGTTCCGAAAAGTTCCTAAAGACCTATTTCCAAAAACAAAAGCCATGGCTGCAAACCAAGGTTTGTACAACGGTTTTCTTGCAGCTGGGTTAATTTGGTCGCTGCTCATTCAAGATGCAAGCTGGAGCAACAACGTAGCCCTCTTCTTTTTAAGTTGCGGAGCTATCGCTGGTTTGTATGGTGCCTACTCTGTAGATCGTAAGATTTTATACATTCAAACCATTCCTTCTGCTATTGCAATCGTATTCTTACTTTTAGGATAAGCAGAATGGATTGGACCATCTTCGGAATAACATTAGCGTACGGAATTATGTTCCTCCTGCTCTACACACGCAGGCAGCAATGGAACTCGAACATCGTGCGGTGGTCAATTACAGCTCTACTCTTCATTATCGGTTTAGTGGGTTGGCTTGGATATTTTAACGTTGTACATGAAGATTTCCACTTCTTCTCTTGGTGTATTATGACTCCCTTCTTCTACAACATGTTAGACCTTAGTTTCAAAATGATAAGCGAACGCGTGAACAAACGCGATTTTTATCTTTGGCTTCGTTTTTCAGATGATATCGACGATTCTTTTCGTGGCATAAACCTTCATGTGGGTGCTTTGGATATTCTATTTTCACTCATTCTAATCTTTGCTATATTTTTCTTACCCGTTCTTGAAAGTCTTTTATGTTCTTAAATTCGAGAACAAGAATTAAGCAAAAACAACTAAATCAATATGGATGTATTAATGCCAGATAAAATGGCTGAACAAGCCGAAGATGCTGGAATAAACAAAGCCAAAAGAACTGCTTCACAATTCACTTCTTCACCTCTGTTTTCGTTAACTTTGTAGAGTTACTTATTTGAACAATTTAAACACTATGTTATGAGCAAAAATATTTTTCAAAAGTACTCTCCGTTAGTTCTAGTTTTAGCTGTAATTCTACTCTTTGGCAATTGTGGTTCAGAAGCGGAACCTGAACCAGAAGTAAAGTGTACTCCAGACATGTACGAGACCAACAATTCCATTGAAAGTAGTTATGAACTAGCTGCGATTGAAGAAGATTCAGTTTCATTTACTGCAACTATTTCTACGGATGGCGATGTTGATTTTTATTCCATTGAAACAATAGAAGGCACACATATGGGCATCCCTAGTTCTCCACAGTATTTTAAAGTAATTTTTAGATTGGAAAATCCTACCAACTTGGACTACGATTTGTTTATCTACAGTGCTGATGGTGCATTGTATGATCAATCGGAAAATCGCGGTGATATGGATGAAAGCATTGAAGTAACTTGGCAAGGAACGCTAGGGTTTAACGACGACAACATGTTTAGTATAGAGGTAAAACCACATACTGGAAATTGGAGTTGTGATGACTATACATTATCCGTTGCAATGTACTACAGCGATTCACCTTGGTGATGTAAATCTTTTAAATAAGCTTACCTGGTTTTAAGAACACTATTTCATGAGTTATAATTTGGTATTTTTGACCCCAAGTTAACCATGAACAAAAAGAGATTTTTAGCACTACTAACTGACATTCGTTTTTGGTTAATCTTTCTCTTTGTCCTTCGCTTAATTGGGATTACCGATGCTCCGCTTGAAGCTGGTCATAACTGGCGTCAAAGTCTTACAAACATGGTGGCACGTAATTTCTTAGAAATTGATGCCAATATCTTCTACCCACGTATTGATATGGGCGGTGAAAAAACCGGGATCATGGGTTCCGAATTTCCTTTGCTCAATTACCTCACCTACCTCGTAGCAAGTGTTTTTGGATATGCCCATTGGTACGGACGATTAATTAATCTCATTTTTTGTACCATCGGAATCTTCTATTTCTATAAACTGATCGACAAGATTTTCAATAAGCAAACAGCATTCAACGCTACCATCATACTTTCCATGTCTATATGGTTTTCATTCTCACGGAAAATTATGCCCGACACATTTAGTATTGCTCTGGTAATGATTGGTTTATACTATGCCTACACCTACTTAAAAGATGGAAAGAAATTTCATTTAATTCTCTATTTCATACTTACTACCTTGGGCATTTTGTGCAAAATTCCTGCACTCTCCTTGTTTGGTGTTTTGGCAGTAACTTTATTTATTAAAGAAATTCCGATGAACCGAAAGCTAGCGGTATATGGAGCTGGGATAATCTCATTTGCTATTGTTTGCTTATGGTATTTCTATTGGGTTCCATACCTATTAGACACCTATCAATATCAATTGTATCATCCACGTGGATTGAGAGAAGGTTTAATGGAATTAAAAGACCACATTCCTCAGTTATTGGAAAAATTCTATTTCAATGCCTTCCGTTCGTTTATCGCTACTGCTTTCTTCATAGCAGGTATCTATTTCATAATAAAAAGTGATCGTAAAATGGTGAAATGGGGTTTGTCTATTATCACTGTTGTGTTCATTGTCTTTATCATTAAAACAGGTCTTGTATTTGCTGTTCATAGTTATTACGTTATTCCTTTTACACCCGTTATGGCGTTGTTGGCAGGATATGCTCTTACAAAAATTCCATTGCGGTATCAATATCTCATCTTGATTTTTATTTCGGTTGAGAATATTGCCAATAACCAACACGACTTTTTTATTGATGACGATCAGAAATACAAATTGGAATTGGAAGACAGAACTGCAGCGTTTATCCCTAAAGGCGATCTAATAGTAATCAATGGTGGACAGTCGCCTCAAGACATGTACTTCTCGCATAAAAAGGGATGGACGGTTTATAACGAAAACGTAATTGACAGCCAATTTATGGACTCTCTTAAAACGAAAGGTGCTGCATATCTCATCATCGACTTTCACAGACTCGATCAAAAATTCCCGCAGTATGAAGCGGTGTATGTGGATGAGCATTATGGCATTTATAAGTTAGACTAGCATTCACAACTTCCTATCGCATAGAATACCCTACTTTTGTTATCGCAAATGCAAATGAGTGAACGTCCTATATCAGCTTGGCTACCTATTACCAAAAAAGAGGTAGAAGCTCGTGGTTGGGGTCAATTGGATGTTATTTTGATTACAGGTGATGCCTACATCGATCATCCCTCATTTGGAGCAGCTGTTATTGGACGTATTATTGAAACTGAAGGTTTTACCGTTGCTATCATTCCACAACCGAATTGGCAAGACGATTTACGGGATTTCAAAAAACTAGGTGCTCCCAAGTATTTTTTTGGAGTTACTTCTGGAAACATGGATTCCATGGTAAATCATTATACTGCTGGAAAACGAAAGCGTTCAACCGATGCATATTCACCTGGAGGAGCATCCAATTTTAGACCGGATTATGCTCTAACAGTCTATTCCAAAATCTTAAAGAAACTCTATCCAGAGGTTCCAGTGCTCATTGGTGGCATTGAAGCATCCTTGAGAAGAATAACACATTATGATTATTGGAGTGACAAACTAATGCCTAACATCCTAGAATCAAGCGAAGCAGATTTGTTGGTGTATGGCATGGGAGAGCAACCTCTAAGAGAAGTGTTAGCTTTACTGAAGAAAGGTGTTCCGTTTCACCAGTTGACGATGATTAAGCAAACTGCGTATCAACGTCCGACAGAAGATGGTATCCCAAAAAACAAAAATTGGAAAGACATTGAATTGAATTCACACGAGGTATGTCTGGAAGATAAAAAAGCGTTTGCCTCTAATTTTAAACATGTAGAACAGGAGTCGAATAGCGTTCAAGCAAAACGAATTATTCAGAACACATATTCTAAAAACTTAATCATTAACCCACCTTTTGCAACCATGACGGAGAATGAGGTGGATCGATCGTTTGATTTGCCTTTTACACGTATGCCTCACCCGAAGTATAAGAAACGCGGTGCAATTCCTGCATATGATATGATTAAGTTCTCTATTAACACCCACAGGGGATGTTTTGGAGGCTGCAGCTTCTGTACTATTTCTGCTCATCAAGGAAAATTTATTGCCAGTCGTTCTGAAGAATCTATTCTTAAAGAAGTAGATGCGGTAACTGAAATGCCTGATTTCAAGGGATACCTCACCGACTTAGCCGGACCATCGGCAAACATGTACAAGATGAAAGGCAAAGACCTGTCGATTTGTGATAAGTGTATTGCTCCTTCATGTATTCATCCTGTGGTTTGCGATAATTTGGATACCAGTCATAAGGCAATGACGGATTTATACCGTAAAGTAGATGCCAATCCAAAAATCAAGAAAGCATTTATTGGTTCTGGTATTCGTTATGATTTACTAACCAAATCATATAACAAAAAAGGCGATTCTAAGGACATGTACGACTACTTGGAGCAAGTGCAAACTAGGCATGTTTCAGGAAGACTAAAAGTTGCACCAGAGCATACCTCAGACGACACTTTAAAAGTAATGCGTAAACCCAAGTTTGAGCATTTCAAATCCTTTAAAAAACTGTACGACAAAATCGATAAAAAATACAACCTCAATCAAAAGTTAATACCGTATTTTATATCGAGTCACCCAGCGTGTAAGGTGGAAGACATGGCTAACTTAGCCGCCGAGACCAAAGACATGGGGTTTCAGTTGGAGCAAGTACAAGACTTCACTCCTACTCCCATGACGGTAGCTACGGTAATCTATTACAGCGGTTATCATCCCTACAAGTTGCAAGAATACTATGTACCAAAAACTAAGAACGAAAAGCAAAATCAGCATAAGTTTTTCTTTTGGTACAAACCCGAAAACCACCAATGGATTCGCGACCGTTTAAACGGAACAAAGCAAGCTCATTTGGTAAATGTGCTGCTTAAGTCAGACAAACCTAGCAAACGATACAAAGGCAAAGCCAAGCGATTCATAAAGAAGCACGGCAATCCCAACAACCAAGGCATGGAACAATATGTTACCCCAAGAACCAAAAAAGGAAAACGAGGTGGCAAGAAAAGAAGGTGACACGTGTTTTAGCGTGCTGTAAATTTCATAAGGCATCTGATAATTATTCTATCTTCGTAATTCATGAAAAAACTTCTTCTTATACTACTCCTATTTCCAAGCATTCTATATGCTCAAAAATGGGTAGATACTACCTATCAAATTCAAATTGACCGTGACTCCGTTTTCGGAACTGCAATTGATTTTGCAGGAAACTCCAGAACACTTACTATGGATATTGCCTATCCTACCAATGATACTCCACCAATGTGCGGAAGACCTTTGGTAATAGTACTCTTTGGAGGAGCTTGGTTGTCTGGAGACAAAAGCGTTGGTGAAGTGCAACGCTTAATGGAAGACTTTGCAAAGCGAGGTTATGTAGCAGTAGCTCCAAATTACAGGTTGGGAATGTTTCAAACAAACTCCAATTGGAACTGCAATATCTCTCCTATTTTTGATATTGAATGGAACTGTCTTAATGCTCAAGATACTAGTGAATGGTATCGAGCTTATTACAGAGCAGTACAAGATACAAAAGGTGCTATTCGATACATGGTGAATCAACGAGAAAATTTTAATATCAATGTTCAAAATATATTCACAACTGGATTTAGTGCAGGTGGATTTACCGCATTGGGTTCAGCGTTTTTAGATCACGAGAGTGAATGGAAATCTTTTGCTGATGCTTTACCTGACGCTTTAGCTCCAAATGTGATTTATGAAAATGGATGTATCAAGAAATATGGTTGGGATTCTTCGATTGCTTCAATGAACTTAGAACGGGCTTCATTAGGGAATTTAGATGGAGATTTGAATCAGCCTGCAACATCACCTTTTCGCATTCGTGGAGTAGGAAACTTGTTTGGAGGGATGTTCTTCAATCTTCTGGACAGCAACGACGGCAATCACAGTGCGGCAATCTATGGTTTTCATCAACCAAATGACTTAATTGTTCCATACAACATAAACAGGAAGGTTTTTGATGGATTTTCATCATGTTTGTATTCTCTTTGCAATCAAGGAATTATTAATCGACCCTATGCATATAGCTCGCCAACAATAAGAGATTGGGCAACCCAAACATCTGGTTTTACGAAGGTTGATTTCCTTTTTGATTCAACGAAAAACTATACCGATTGTGCAGGTCAAATTGCCAATCCTAGTCAAGGAGGACATCAACTGGATAATTGGAATCGAACATGGAATATGGCAACCTATTTTGCATCTAAAATAGACACAACCGATTGTGTTATTGTGGACCAAGTAAAGCAGATAAATGAAGTGATTGGAGTGCTTTATCCCAACCCTGCTGCATCGCGAATTACAGTTGAAACAAATGCACAAATTCAAAGTATTTCTATCTATAATACATTAGGAAAATTGCACTCCACATACGCTGTTGGTAACCTAAAAAGTTATACCATAACCAACCTAAAATTGGAAAATAGTGTATATTTATGCTCTATTCATACCGATAAAGGTGTAATTATACGACGACTTATCATTAATAATTAACGGGAAAATTATGATACAAGCTAAAGCTCCAAAAATTACAGTAAGTATTGACATTCAGGGTGAAATAAATCAAATATGGCACTGTTGGATAACTCCAGAACATATCATAAATTGGTACTATGCCAGTGACGATTGGCACTGTCCAAGAGCTACAAACAATTTTGAAGAAGGAGGTACATTTTCAACCAGAATGGCCGCAAAAGACGGTTCTTTTGGGTTTGATTTTGAAGGTATTTATTCAAAAATTGAAGAACATAAATCCATTTCATACATCCTTGAAGACGACCGAGAGGTTACCATACATTTCGATTATAAAGATGGTACCACAACCATAACGCAAACATTTGATGCCGAAGATGAAAATCCGCTTGAAATGCAGGAAAATGGTTGGGAAGCAATTTTACTGAACTACAAAATCTATACTGAGGACTTACTTTCTCAAACCGGATTGTAGTTTCCAGTTCTAGCTTTTTTTTAGAAATGACTTTTGGTTTTAGTCAAAACAACTAAGTAAATTCCTACATTCGCAGCCCTATGCAATTCTGGTGGTTATTTCTTCTTTTCTTCTTCCCATTTATGGGAGGAATTGTGGGTTTAAATATCCAGTCTCATAAAACAAAACAACTGAAGCTTTTTCTAGCTTTTAGTGGTGCCTTCTTAATTTCTATTACGATTCTTAATCTTATACCTGAAGTGTATGAGCGTATGGGACATAAAGCTGGGTATTACATTCTCGCTGGATTCTTTTTACAAATTATAGTTGACTTTTTCAGTAAAGGTATTGAACACGGTCATTTACACTTTCATGAGTTTAAAAAAGGATTTCCAATATCTGTGTTTTTTGCATTGAGCTTGCACGCATTGCTTGAAGGTTTTGGATTAGGAGGTGATGCATTTTCTGAAGAAACACGAAACAATCTTGTTTTCGCCATTGGATTGCATGAATTACCTGCGGCATTTGCGTTAGCTGTAGTTTTAAAAAGCGTTCACTCCAAAACGAAGAGCAATTACTTATGGATTGCGTTATATGCGATAATGGTTCCGCTTGGAATGATTATTGGCAACCAATTGGTTGAATATAGCGATGCATTTACTGCTGTAATTTCCATTGTAATTGGTGTATTCTTGCATATTTCTACAACAATTTTGTTTGAAAATAATGAAAGTCATACTTACGGTCGATATAAACTCGTTGCTATAGCAATTGGTTTAATCATTGCACTATTGGCAGTCAATATTCATGTTCACTAATCGAACTTCAAAATTTCTTATTCTAATCGGATTAGGGTTCACTCTAAGTATTTCTTCGTGTACGGATAATGTGCAAAAGGCAGATGCTCAGGAACACATTGACATCCCAATTACTTTCATTCCAAATCAAAACGACACCATTACACTACAAGATGTATTTGCATATTGCGATGACAACAATTTCTCTAAAGAATTAGCAATACTCGTAAACCTAGCTCCTCATTCTGGGAACTTTCGTCTGTTTGCAATCAATTTATTGACCCAAGATACTTTGATACGAGGATTAGTGGCTCATGGCCATTGTAAAGGTACTGAAGACCGTTTTGCTACATTCAGCAATGAAATTGGGAGCAATTGCTCATCGCTAGGTCATTATGCTATAGGTGGTCATTATACTGGTAGTTTTGGGAGTTCATTTAAACTCACAGGCTTGGATTCATGCAATAGCAATGCACAAGCTCGTTTTGTGGTTTTACATGGTCATCCATGTATACCAAATGAGGAACAAGAAGATGATATCTGCTTAAGCCAAGGGTGCCCTACGGTTTCTCCAGAAGTTCTAGAACAACTAGAACCAATGATTGAAAACAGCTCGAAACCGGTGCTCTTGTGGATTTACGATTAATTATTTAATACTGATCTTGTACCAAGCTACTTTTCTTCTGAATTGAGCAGGTGCCAAAATTGTATTTTCATCTATCGTTTTACGATACGTAAAGAATTTCTTACGCATTCCAGGAATTCGATCCTTTCGTTCAAACGCCTTTAGTTCATAATCTTTTACATTCTGTAAATCATAATCCGTTTTAACAATATGCCCTTGAGTCATAATGTTAATTTCTCCATCCTTGAGCAATACATCTAAGCTTTTTTGGAGAGGCACATTCACAGAAACAAAACTCTTTTTATAGTAATTCTGAACCACTTCATCATCAATAAACTTTGCCATTATCAAATCATCGTAGTGATAATAATATGTGGTAGTGGTGGTTGTATTTCCATTTGCGTCAGTTGTGGTTGTAGTAACAACAACTAAATGTTGCTCTTCTAATACAATAATTGCATCTCCATTTTCATCAATCCCACTGTATGCAATAAAGTTGGCATTTAAAGCTGCCCGTTTTGCTACTTCATTGTATGCTTTCTGCTCAGCTGTAAGCTTTCGCTCTCTTCTTTTCTTTCTCTTCCTTTGACGTTTGTTATACGACGCTTCTTGCGTTTGTATGTCATTTACATTCTCCAAAACCTCACTTTCAAAGTTTTTGCTTACTGCTAAAAGCTCTTCCAAATCTTCATTTCCATAAACGATTCTACTCACTCCAGTCGTAACTAGCTTACTATACACCTGCTCCCCTTCCAAACCAAGTAGATTAACATTGCCTTCTTCATCAA
>JABDQY010000285.1 GCA_013042025.1 Bacteroidia bacterium | reverse complement strand
GGATGAGGGAGACGACGACTTACCGTTTTAACCAACTTATACAACTTTGAAATCTGATTCCGAACCCTATCAACAAACTTTAATCCTTCTCGAATCCATTCTCAAATTGGACGTTAGCTCTAGTTTGATTATTGGACTAATAGGCTTAGTGATTATTCTTACATGTTTAGCTCTATCCGCTTTATTTTCAAGTTCCGAGAATGCTTTTTTTAGCTTAAGTCCAAGTGATCTTATCGTATTAAATGAGGAAAATTCTCCAACTTCTAAGATAGCAATTGATTTAATCAATGAACCCGATAGGAAAACAGGTACAAGGCGTTTATTAGCAACAATCCTGATAATGAATAACTTGGTTAACATTTTCATTGTAATCTACTCTTCTTACCTTTTCGAGCGTTTATTTGAACTCCCCATTATAGTTACCTCCTGGCTTACTCTTGATCCAAATTTCATTATACAAGTAGTTATAATAACCTTCATTCTTGTTCTAGTAGGAGAAATCATTCCCAAAATTTATGCAACTCAAAACAATCTAAAAATAGTCCGATTAATGGCACGTCCATTAAGCATTTGCTATACTGTTTTTAAACCTTTTGTTTTATTGCTTGCTGGGAGTTCTTCTTTATTTGACAAGTATCTCAAGAAACGTTTTCATAACATCTCCATGGAAGAAATAAGTCAAGCAATTGACATTGCAGATGAGAATAAAGAAATAGAAGAGAAGCATATTCTTAAAGGTATAATACAATTTGGAAATACTAGCGTTACGCAAATTATGAAACCTCGTACTGAGGTATTTTGTATCGATATTAATACCAGTGCCCAAGATCTACTATCCACCATTGCAGAATCAAAACACAGCAGAATTCCAGTATATGAAGAAAGCTTTGATTCAATAAAAGGTATACTATACATTAAGGACACGCTGCCATATATTCATAAAAAAACCAACTTCAATTGGCATGACCTTATACGTTTACCAATGTTTATTCCGGAACACAAAAAAATTGATGATCTTCTAGAAGAATTTCAAGAAAAAAGAGTTCACATGGCTATTGTAGTAGATGAATATGGTGGAACAAGCGGAATTGTAACCATGGAGGATATTTTGGAAGAAGTGTTTGGTGAAATAATTGATGAGTTTGATGAAGAAGAGTTAAGTTACTCAAAACTGGATGAAGACACCTTCATTTTTGAAGGAAAAACTGCGTTAAATGATATCACCAAAATAATTGCAGTGGATCACGATTATTTTGATAAAATAAAAGGAGATGCCGAAACACTAGGAGGCCTTGTAATGGAAATAGAAGGTAAAATACCAACAACTGGTCAGGAAATAATTGCAGAGAATATTACGTTTACAATAGAATCAGCAGATAATCGAAAAATAAATCGAATTAAACTGCATAAAAATCCTGAAGAAATCATTGATGATGAGGATGAATAAGACTTGGATATTTCTTTTTGCATTATTGTTCTCATTGGTTGCTTGCAATAATTATGTACCAAAACCTAGTGCTTATCCCAGAGTTGAATATCCAATAAAAACCTATGAACAAATAGATGCTGATTGTCCGTTTAGCTTTGAAATACCAAAATACAGCGAACTTCAACCCTATACATACGCGGTTAAACCATGCTGGTACAATTTGAACTATACACCTTTTAACGCAACACTGCACACCAGTTATGTGTCATTTAACAACTTAAACGAATTGGATAGCTTAGCTGAAGATTCTTATAAATTGGCATTTAAACACATCTCAAAAGCTGATGAGATCATTGAACGTGAAATTAGTGATTCAACCAAGGGATTGTACGGAATGATTTATGATTTGCAAGGTAAAACAGCAACTCCTTTCAACTTCTATTTAACTGACGGTAAGAATCATTTCTTTCGTGGATCCTTTTACTTCAACGAGAAAACCAAGCTGGATAGCATACAACCAATTTATGAATTCATCAATGCGGATATGATGCATACCATAGAAACTTTTGAATTTAAGCAATAGGTTATTTTACCCTTATATTTCTTCCAATTCTCAACGTAGTATTTCTATTTATTCTGTTGAGTCTGCAGATAGCGTTAACACTAGTTCCATACCTCCTAGACATAGCATATAGGGTATCTCCCCTTCTTACTTTATGATACTTTCTTGAACTAGCAGGTTTTTTAACCACTTTGGCCCCTCCATTTGGAAACCATGTATGATTAAGATAAATCTGCTCTTGTTTCAATGTAAAGGTTTTGAAATTAATAATCTTGGAAGGATTAAACGCTTGACCCATAAATCTCGTTTCAAAATGAAGATGAGAACCTGTGCTTCTACCTGTACTTCCTCCAAATCCTATAATTTGGCCTGCCCTTACCGTTTGGTTGCGAACAACTATTGCTTCGGAAAGATGAGCATAAATAGTCTCCACACCGTTGTAGTGGCGTATCATTACATAGTTACCAAATCCACCAGGATTATATTTTTGGATTCGCACAACGCCATCAAAAGCAGCATAAACGGGATCACCTATTTCTAAGTCGATATCAATCCCCTTATGCATTCTTCCATGTCGCCAGCCATAGTAAGAAGTAACCACTCCCTTAAATGGATGCACATAATCACAATCTTCTTCAACTAAATTTAAAACAAATCCCCAAGAAATTCTTTGCTTATCAAATCTCGGACTATCAACATTTGCCGAATCCCATGAAAACCCATAAATGGATTGAGCTGGAATTAGATTTCGATCAAACTCCCACCATTTTATTGGTTTTAGCTCTTGCGTTGTTTGAGCAAATGAACCAAAATAAAAACCTAAAAAAAGTACAAGTAATAATTTTCTAGTTAAGTATTTTTCTAATATTGGTTTCATCTTTCTTCAGTTGTTCAATAAGTTCTGAGACATTATTAAAATTAATTTCATCTCTCGTTTTTCTAATAAATTCAAGAGTAATCTCTTGATTATAAATATTATTTGAAAATTCAAAAATATGAACTTCAATGGTCCATTGTTTGTTTATAAACGTTGGATTGTAGCCAATATTGAGCATTCCTCCATATTTTTTTTCATTTATATACACCCAAACTGCATAAACACCATTTTGTGGAATCAGTTTAAACGAACTGTTGAGCCTAATGTTTGCCGTTGGAAAACCAATTTCAGTTCCTTTTTGCATTCCCTCTTCAACTTTGCCTGAAATGGTGTAGTTAGCTCCAAGATAACTATTGGCAGTAACCACATCACCGTTCAATAATGCTTTTCGGATTTTTGTACTACTTACAATGCTACTTTCTATGTCTTGTGCTGGTATTTCTTCAACTTCAAATCCATACGTTTCGCCAAAAACTTTCATTTGCTCCAAGCCTCCTTCTCTATTTCTTCCAAATCGATGATCATATCCAATAATCAATTTGTTTACTTTAAGCTGCTCTACCAATATGTCACGTGCAAATTCTGAGGCTTTAAGTCGGCTTAAATCTTTGGTGAATGGCATTATAATCATGTACTCAATTCCCAACTCTTCAACTAACCTAACCTTTTCCTCTATTGTGTTAAGCAATTTGAGATTATTGTCATCCAATTGAAGAACAAGGCGAGGATGAGGATAAAATGTAAGCAAAACACTTACACCTCCATTATTTTTGGCCTCTTTTACCACCTGTTTTAATATTTTCTGATGTCCAATGTGTACACCATCAAAAGTTCCTTGGGTTAACCAAACTGGTTTGTCAGGCTTAAACTCCTCTATATTGTGAATTACTTTCAACCTTTAAATTGTTGTGCGAAATTAAAAAAATCTTCTTGTGATTTTATGTCGCTCATAGCTATTGCATTCTCAACATCATAATCTCCAATTTTTGTTCGACGAAGTGAGGTTAAATGAGCTCCACTTTCTAATTTTTCTCCAAAATCTCTGGCTAAAGATCTTATATAAGTTCCTTTGCTGCATTTCACTAGAAATGGAACTGTTGGAAATGAATCTGTTGTTATTGAAAATTCAGAAATGTCAACTATTCGTGATTTCATTTTCACCTCTTTCCCACTTCTTGCATATTCATAAGCTCGCTTTCCTTTAATCTTAACTGCCGAGTGTTTCGGAGGTATTTGTTCAATACTTCCTACAAAACTATGAGTCGCCTCAATTAACATTTCAGATGTAATGTGCTTTGTCTCAAAGGTTGCATTAACCTCTTTCTCCAGATCATAAGATTCTGTGGTTTCTCCAATTTTAAAAGTACCAGTATATTCTTTCGCTTGGGTTTGGATTGATTCTATTTTCTTGGTATACCTGCCATAACAAACGATTAACAATCCTGTTGCTAAAGGATCTAAGGTACCTGCATGGCCAATTTTCTTTATTCGTGAAATATTACGAAGTTTTTTTACGACATCAAAACTGGTCCATTCCAATGGCTTATCAATTAATAAAAATCCTCCTTCTGAAATATGTAATTCGCTCACTTACTTTTGGGCAAATTTATATAATACAACTGCTATAGCTCCAAATATTATATTTGGAATCCAAACTGCTATTAGTGGAGGAAGCGACCCGCTCGAACCATATGCAATGAAAAATTGCATTACTATTAAAAAAGTAAAACTCAGTAGCAGACCAACACCCAAGTTTAAGCCAATTCCACCTCTCGTTTTTTTAGATGCGACAGACACTCCAATTACGGTTAAAATAAGAATTGCAAATGGCGTTGAGTATCGCTTATACTTTTCAGTAACATAGAAAAAGGTATTCCCCGTCCCTCGCATTTCTTCCATTTCTATCATATGGTCTAACTCTTTTAAGTTAAACATTTGAACATCATCGTTTTTTCTAAAGAAGTCTTCTGGGTTAAAAGCAATCATAGTATCAATTCGAGCACCTTGAGTCAAAATTTCCATACCATCTTCAAACTCGCGAATCCAATATTTTGAAAGTCTCCATTTATTGGTCTTTTTATTCCAATTCAATCGATCTGCAAATAGCTTCGACTTCAATTCTCCATTTTCAAAATGCTCTAAACTCACTTTATATCCTGCACTATCGGAAAGATTGTAATTGCCCATGCTAAGCATTACTCCTGGTTCTAATTGCGTTCGAATGGACGATTTGGTATAGCGGGTTCTATCTCTAATGTAGGTGTTCTCAAAATCTACTCGTGTTTTATCCGCTCTAGGAATAATCCAGGCAAACAGACTGAATGAAAACAGTGCAAGAAATACTGCTGTAATCAAATAAGGAACCATTAGACGCTTATATGAGACTCCGCTAGCTAAGATAGCCACAATCTCAGATTTTTGGGCCATTTTAGACGTAAAGAATATTACAGAAATAAATACAAAAACAGGACTGAACAGATTCAAAAGAAATGGTACCCAATTCATGTAATAGTTTACCAAAACCTTACTGAATGGAGCATCATTCTCCATGAAATCATCAATTTTTTCTGCTAGATCAAAAACGATTATTATCACAGTAAACAATCCCAAGGCTAAAAGAAAAGCTCCGAGATAACGTTTAATGATATAATAATCGATCTTGGTAAGTTTCAAAACAGTCTGCTAATAAAACGCTATTAATTATTGGGTTTAATCTTCTTTATTGCCAAAGCAAATAAATTAGATATTGCTCCACTTTCAGCTAAAATTGGATTAATAATGTCAGAATCTAGATATGATTCTTCTTGAATCATATCCAACCAATATTGACAACCATCTGCAGCTTCTTTCGCATTACTCAATTTTTGTAAAAAATACTCAGGGTTCTGAGTATCCATTAATCCTTTAGATTTGATTGCCATATCAGTAGCTTTCTCAATTAGATGGCCTCTGATTAAATTGCATAGTGCCACTTCTTGAGGTAAAACCAATGCTATCTTGAGACAGGTTCTGCTCAATAATTTAGTTCTTTTATATATATCTCCAATCATAATCTGTCGTTTAATTTGTTTACCATTTGGTCTTTCCATTCTTTAAAGGTATCTGCCAAAATATGTTTTCGAGCTTCTTTTACTAGCCACATATAGAATTTCAGATTGTGTTCACTTGCTATCTGAGCAGCCAAATACTCCTTTGCTTTAAAAAGATGTCTTAAGTATGCTCTACTATACTGAGGTGTAAGCTCATCATCAATAGGATTAAAGTCTTTTTCCCATTTCTGATTTTTCATATTCATGGTACCTTCCTTTGTAAATAGC
>JABDQY010000070.1 GCA_013042025.1 Bacteroidia bacterium | reverse complement strand
CTCCTAAAGCTGGCTTACTTGGAATGTTTGCTGCGAGAATCTGCGGAGTTAAGGTTAGAATGCATACTGTTGGAGGACTTCCATTGATGGAGAAAGGAAAGATTTTCAGGAACTTTCTTAAGATTATTGAACGCTTTACATATGCATGCTCTACTCATGTTTATTGTAATTCCCAAGGGTTAAAAGATTATATAGCTCGAAAACTATATTACAGTAAAAAGCTTAAAATAATTGGTAAAGGAACCACAAATGGAATAAACCTAAATATGTTTAATCCTAAATCTGTTTCCGATGAAGTTGTCTCGTGGCATAAAAATGAGCTCCAAATTAAAGATGAAACGGTATTTATCTTCATTGGCAGAATTGTTAAAGACAAAGGAATTGTTGAGCTAGTAAATAGTTTCCAAAAAGTTAATCAAGACTATCCAAAAGTAAAGCTTCTTTTAGTCGGGTTTTACGAAGAAGATCTAGATCCATTGCCAGTTGCAACTCAAGAAATTATTAAATTTAATACCAATATTTTGGATGTTGGATACCAACATGATGTTCGACCTTACATTGCACTATCTGATGTCTTAGTATTTCCAAGTTACCGAGAAGGATTTCCAAATGTACCATTGCAAGTTGGTGCTATGCAAAAAGCATTAATACTATCTGATATTAATGGTTGCAATGAAATTGTAACCCATGGAGAAAACGGACTCTTAGTAAAACCAAAGAATGAGGATGAGCTAAGTGATGCAATGGTAAAATTAATTGAGGATAAAGATTTACGTGACAAACTTGCCTTGAATGCGTTGAATTCTATTCAAACAAATTTTGAGCAATCCGTGATTTGGAAAGCAATTCTTGAAGAATACAACACTGCACTGCAATAAAGTTAGGAAGTTTGAAAATACTCTACATCTCTAAATATGCGTCGTACAATCCTTATGGAATGGATACGAGGCACATCTATCTATCTCGGGAACTGGTAAAAAAGGGTAATGATGTAACGCTTTATTTATCTGACTCCAATCACCAATTAAAGAAGCTACCAATAGACTATTCTCAAAATATAGATGGTATAAATGTAAGATGGATAAAAACAACAAAATACCAGAAAGCATATGGTATTCGACGCATATTGAGCTGGTTCAATTTCGAAGTTAAACTTAGAAAAGAACTCAAAAAACACACTAATGTAGATTTAGTTATCATTTCTTCATTATCACTCTTAAGTATTTTCAATGGCATATATATTAAGAAAAAGCATAAGAGTAAACTGGTATTTGAAATCAGAGATATTTGGCCATTGGTTTTACGAAGGATATCCTCTATTACAAGGATCAACCCATTTTATCAATTCTTATCTTTTGCAGAGAAGAAGGGATACAAAGAGGCAGATTTGATTGTTGGTACGATGCCAAATCTAGAATCTCATGTTAGTTCTACTATCAACCAAAAGAAGAAGGTAATTTGGATTCCCCATTTAATAAATCCAAACCTTAACTATTTAGAAACGCACTCTCATCGGGAGGAACTCAAAGCTTTTAGAATGAACTTTAAGTTTGTTGTTTGCTATGCAGGCAGCATAAATCGATCGAGTTCAATCGAGCTATTATTGAAATCTGCAGTTTCAGAATCGATGGAGTCAATAGGTTTTGCAATTCTAGGAGATGGTCCACTATTGGATGAATTAAGACTAAAATACAGTAGTAAGAACATCCAGTTCTTTGATAAAATACCTCAAGAAGAAGTAGTTTCATTTCTAAATGAATGTGATATCCTTTATGATGGTTATCTTAAAAGTGACATTTATAAATTTGGAAATAGCAGAAATAAGTATGTAGAATATTGTTTAGCAGCGAAACCTGTGCTAATTGGATACAGCGGATTCCCTCTGTTCTTTGACGAAGAACAATGTGGGATTATTGTTGAACCAGAATCTGTGGAAGCAATTATTAAAGGGATTCAATTACTTGTTAATAAAGACCAAATGGATCTTGATAAAATGGGTGAAAATGCACATAGATTTGCTACAAATTATTTAAACGTGAGCGTTCAAACAGAAAAACTACTTGATGCCATTGCTGTATAAGAAATATTTTAAAAGAGTAGGAGATTTTCTTATAGCTCTTATTGGCTTTATAGTGTTACTTCCTCTTTTCATTTGTACCATAATTCTATTGGCTATCAATAACTCTGGGAGTGTGTTCTTTACACAAGTTCGCCCGGGTTTAGGAGAAGTACCTTTTCGCCTTATTAAGTTTAAAACAATGAATGATGCAAAGGATAAAAATGGAGATCTTCTGCCTGATTCAGTACGCCTAACAACAATTGGTAAGTGGGTTAGAAAACTTTCTCTAGATGAAATCCCTCAATTGTTGAATGTGATAAAAGGTGATATGTCCTTAATTGGCCCTCGACCATTGTTAATGGAGTATCTTCCATTATATAGTGAAGAACAAAAGAAACGGCATCAAATTCGTCCAGGAATAACAGGTTGGGCACAAGTAAATGGAAGAAATAATGTTGATTGGAAAACCAAGTTTGAACTAGATGTGTGGTACGTAAACAACATATCATTTCTGCTGGATATTAGGATATTGATACTTACAGTATTCAAAGTATTGAAAGTAGAAGGGATATCGTCTGATTCATCTGTTACAATGGAAAAATTTACAGGAAATAAATGATCATATTTGGAGCAAGCGGACATGGAAAAGTTGTGTTTTCAATAATTGAAAACGAAACGGATCTTTTCTTTGATGACAACCCAAAACTCAAGGAATTTCAAAAGACAAGAGTAGATGGCTATTCTACTGAAGTTCAAAAAGATGAAAAAATTGTAATTGCGATTGGCGATAATCGGATACGTAAAAAGGTAGTACAAAAAGTTAAACATGATTTTGGTACTGTGATAGCAGAGTCAGCTCAGGTGGCTACTTCAGCGAAAGTTGGTTCTGGAAGTCAAATCATTCACGGAGCAATTATTCAAGCCAGCAGCAAAATTGGAAAGCATTGTATTGTTAACACTGGTGCAAGTGTGGATCATGACTGTACAATTGGAGATTATTGTCACATAGCACCGCAAGTTACCCTTTGTGGTGATGTAAGTGTAGGTGAAGGAACAATAATAGGAGCTGGGAGTACAGTTATTCCTGGTATCACAATAGGAGAGTGGTGTAAAATTGGAGCTGGTTCAGTGGTAACCAAAAATATTCCGAATGGAAGCATAGCTGTTGGAAACCCAGCTAGAATAATCAGAACAAATGACTAAAGATAGAATTTTTCTTTCTTCACCTCATATGGGTGGCAAAGAATTGGATTTCATACACGAAGCTTTCGAAAGCAATTGGATAGCTCCTTTGGGACCCAACGTAGATAACTTTGAAATAGAATTGGCAAAATATTGCGGAATTGATCATTGTGCAGCTTTAAGTGCAGGCTCTGCGGCACTACATCTAGCCTTAATTATTTTAGGTGTTGAGCAAAATGATGAGGTGCTTTGTTCTACATTTACGTTTTCTGCTACTGTTAATGCAATTGCATATCAAAAGGCAATTCCAGTTTTCATAGATTCTGAAAAAGATACGTGGAATATGTGTCCAATTACATTGGAAACTGCTATTAAAGAAAGAATAGCATTAGGTAAAAAACCGAAAGCACTTGTCCTAGTGCATTTGTATGGAATGCCTTCTAAGATGGATGAAATAATTGCTGTCTGTAGCAAATATCAAATTCCTGTGATAGAAGATGCTGCAGAAGCACTTGGAGCAAGCTATAAGGGCAAAAAAATGGGCACATTTGGTGAAGTAAACATCTTTTCTTTTAATGGCAATAAGATTATTACCACTTCCGGAGGAGGTGCTTTAGTTTCAAACAATGAGGAACATGTTAAAAGAGCTCGATTTTTAGCTACACAAGCGAGGGACCAAGCACCGCACTATCAGCATAGTAACATAGGCTATAATTATCGCATGAGTAATATTACAGCAGGAATAGGGAGAGGTCAGCTGCAAGTATTAGATGAGTGGATTGGTAAGAGAAGAGCAAACAATAAATGGTACCAAGAGCTGTTTAGTGATTATGATTTTATTGATGTCTTCAAAGAATATAATGACGACTTAAAATCGAACCATTGGTTGACTTGTGTTATTGTTAACCCTAATAACAAAGGAATTACGAGAGAACATATTCGTATTGG
Organism: Bacteroidia bacterium; assembly: GCA_013042025.1. GTDB lineage: Bacteria > Bacteroidota > Bacteroidia > NS11-12g > UBA9320 > UBA9320. The sequence continues at coordinate 3,956 of JABDQY010000070.1, read as the reverse complement.
TTTGGAAAAGGAAAATATTGAATGCAGACCACTTTGGAAACCTATGCATCAGCAACCCATTTTTAGTGAATATCCAAAATACTTAAATGGTGTTTCAGATAAATTGTTTGAGCTTGGATTATGCTTGCCGAGCGGTTCAAATCTTACAAATATTCAAAAACAACGAATTGAGACTACACTCAAAGACCTATTAAAATAACTTGAAGGTCTTATTCATTTCACCCTATTATTCTACAGAAGATATGCCGTATATTGCTCCTTTTGTAGGACGCCTATATAATGGTTTGAAATCAAGAATTGAAGTAGATTTATTTCACTTTGAAGCAAAAAGAAGCCTTAAAAACTATCTTAAGGCAAGGAGAAGAATTAAAGCTTTGTTGGCAAGTAATCAATATGACATCATTCATATAAATTGGGGCCAAACTATTGCAGTTATTCCATTCTTCATTAAAAGTAAACTTATTGTAAGTTATAGAGGTTCAGATGTTTATGGAATCGTAAATGCTAAATCTCAGCATGATTTTATTTCAAGAATAGTCAATCTTGTAAGTAGATTTGCGGCATATCGAAGTGACGCATGTATTTACGTTTCCAAAGAGCTGAGAGACTACTTACCAACAAAGAGGCTAAATAAAATAATTCCTTCAGGAGTAGATACAAAACATGTCCCCGAAACATCAAAAACGGAATTAAGAAAAGAATTTGGTTTCGAAGACAATGAAATTGTAGTTCTATTTGTTGGTAATGCAAGAAATGCACGTAAACGTATGTTTCTAGCTGAGAAAATTGTTAGTGCTTCTCAGGAAGAATATCCAATAAAGTTCATTCAACTTTGGAGAAAAACTCCTCAGGAAATATTTAAGTACATGAAGGCTGCAGACTTCCTCTTTCAAGTATCTATGCAAGAAGGTTCACCGAATATTGTTAAGGAAGCATTAAGTTGTAACCTGTCAGTAATATCAACGCCAGTTGGAGACACACCTTCTCGAATTGGCCATTTAGCAAATAGCTATATATCAAATGGATACGATGAACAAGCGATCCAAAAAACGTTTAATGAAGCTCTGAGTAATTTTAAGAGAGAACGTTCAAATGATTATTCTAGCGAGGTGTCCAAATTCTCTATTCAACGTGAATTAGATGAGGTAATCGACTTATACCATCAAGTTTTAAATCAATAAGCTATTAAAAGAATTGCTCTTATATTTAGTGGAGATTTCCCAGAGGGAAATACAAAAAATGCTCGATTGAAGTCAATTGCAAAAGAGTTGAAGGATCAAGAATGGCATTCTGATTTTGTTTCAGTTTATCCGAGTAGATTCAGCAAAACTATTAATCACCCTCAACCAAAATCTTGGAATAACCATGATGTCAAGTTCCTTAGTATTTCAAGAACTTATCCTCAGCTATTTATATTAAGATTATTTCAAATTGCAATAGGTCATGTTATGATGACACTATTCATTTTGTTTAATTCAAGAAAATATGATGTCCTTTATTTCTACAATCCAAGATTGACTGATTCTCTCATAGGTATGAGAATTGCAACATTATTAGGAAAGAAAACAGTTGTAGATCAGACAGAATTATTCTCATTAAACAAAAATTCTAAGGTACATGAAATTGAAGAGAATTGGATTTCTAAGCATGCAACAGTACTTCTTACTATTTCAGATAATATCTACAATCATTTCAGTGCAATGAGAAAAGAGAAAATCTTTCTTTTTCCAATTTTAGTGAACTTAGAAAGATTTAATATCGATAGAGAGGAAGAAAAGCACTTATTAGGATATATAGGTTCCTTTGCTTCCAAGGATGGAATTCAAACTCTCCTTGAAGCTATTGTTATCTTAAGGAAAGAGATCCCAGATATTAGACTAAGATTAATTGGTTTTCATCCTAACATGACCGCACTAAAAAGAATGATAAATGAATTGGGAATTCGAGAGCATGTTGAGGTTACAGGCACAGTAGCATATTCTGAAATTCCATGGCTTCTTTGCGAATGCGATACCCTGATTATGAATAGAAATGATTCCAAATTTGCAGCATTCGGGTATCCAATTAAATTGGGAGAATATTTTGCGTGTAAGCGAACTGTTGTTATGAGTAATGGAAATGGGTTCTCAGAGGATTTCGAAGATGGGAATCAAGTATACAAATTTGAGGTTAGTAGTGCAAAGTCGCTTGCAGAGTGTGTTAAACAGCGTTATAGGAACCCTGGAGAGGCTGATGCAGTCGCTACTCGTGGATATGAATATGCAAAAGACTTCTTTGATAGTCGAAAACTTGGAGACTACCTAGTTAATATATTAAATACATTATGATAAAAAAGGTTGCCGTTTTAGGTGGAGGAGGATTTATTGGAAATCATTTAGTCGCTAAACTTAAAAGCATGCAGAATTACGTGGTTGCAGTTGATTTAGTTCGGAATGAATATAGTGAATCAGCAGCGGACGAATTCCATATTAAAGATTTAAGAGATCAGAATTTTGTAAATGAATTTTTTACAACAAATACGTTTGATGAAGTTTATCAACTGGCAGCAGATATGGGTGGTGCTGGATTCATTTTTACTGGAGATAATGATGCAAATATTATGCATAACTCCGTTCAGATAAATCTGAATGTTGCTGAAGCTCTGAAAAATTCAAATACAAAAATATTCTACTCATCTTCAGCTTGTATTTATCCTGAAGAAAATCAAATGGACCCACAAAATCCAAATTGTGCTGAAGCATCTGCATTCCCAGCAAATCCAGATAGTGAATATGGTTGGGAGAAATTGTTTAGTGAACGATTATACTTAAGCTATGCTAGAAACTATGGTTTAGATGTGCGAATAGCTAGATTCCATAATATCTATGGTCCTAATGGTTGTTATACCGGAGGTCGTGAAAAAGCTCCTGCCGCAATTTGTAGGAAGGTGGCAATGGCCAAAGATTCTGACTCCATAGAAGTATGGGGAAGTGGAAACCAAACACGTTCATTTTTGTATGTAGATGAATGCATTGACGGGGTTCTAAGACTAATGGAAAGCAATCACAAGCAACCTGTTAATATTGGTTCAGATGAAATGGTAACGATCAATCAACTTACAGAAATGGTTATTGCTATTAGTGGCAAAAATTTAACAATAAAAAATATTGACGGTCCCGTTGGAGTTAACGGCCGTTGTTCTGACAATCAAGTTATTTCCAAGGTTCTAAATTGGAAACCCGATTATCCCCTTAAAAAAGGAATGATACATCTTTATAATTGGGTGAATTCTCAAGTTTAATTTTCTCGGTTTCTACTGTATAAAAGCATAATTTTGTCCTAGTGATGAATTTATCTTTTGATGATACAGAAGTAGCTTTTGCTCATAAATCAAAAGCCGATCTTAAAAAGGCGTACAGCCTTTTCCAAGCATTTTCTTATCCTGCTTTAGTTAAATATGGACCTTCTATGGCAAATTTTGCTTTGTCCTTAGGATTACCAATAAAAGGATTGATTAAGAGCACAATTTTTCATCAGTTTTGCGGAGGTGAAACTATCGAAGGAAGTAATCCATCTGCATTAGAATTGTATGAAAATGGAATAGGGGCAATATTAGACTTTTCAGTAGAAGGAGAAGGCAGTAGTGCTAGTTATGAAGCTACTTTCAAAGAATTGTCTAAAGTGATAGTTGAAGCAGCAAACAAGCCAGAATATCCATTTGCAGTATTCAAGTGTTCGGGAATTGGAGAGTTCTCAGTTCTCGAAAAAGCATCAACAGGAGAATCTCTTTCAAACGATGAAAATGAGCAATTGCAGTTGTTCAAAAAGCGTGTAGGGGCACTTTGTAAATTAGCATCTGAGAACAACGTTAAGCTACTTGTGGATTCTGAAGAATCTTGGATTCAAGAAGCTGTAGATGAGGTTACTTATGAAAACATTGAGTTGTATAATCAAGAAAAAGCGGTGGTCTACAATAC
>JABDQY010000281.1 GCA_013042025.1 Bacteroidia bacterium | reverse complement strand
GGATGATATTGCCCGCGAACTCGGTATCAGTAAAAAAACCATCTACAAGCATTTTGCAGATAAGAAAGATTTAGTCAATCAAATTTTTGAAGGGACCATTAATAAGGAAAGGGAAGCATGCGATAGTTGCTATAACTCTGGGGAAAATGCCATACGCAAAATGATTGATTTAAGTAAAATGATTAGCAGTGGTCATAAAGAAATGAATGCATCTGTTTTATTTGATCTTCGAAAGTACTATCCATCTCTATGGAGAAAGTTTGAAGAATTTCGAACCGGTTTTATTGCTACTTCTATCAAGCAAAATATTGAAGAAGGTCAGACAAAAAACCTTTATAGAGACAATATCAATTCAGATATCGTTGCTGGTTTTTACATCACTTTAATTCAAGGAATGATGAAAATGCTAAGCGACACTAAAACAAACTATGATTTTCAAACATTACATAGAAACATGGTGTATTATCACCTTTATGGAATATGCTCGCCAGTAGGACTCGAATATTTAGAACAACACATCAATGAAATATAATTTACTCAAATCTCTTTTTATCATCTCTATTTTAATAGGGACTATTGCAGTTTCTGCTCAAGACGAAGTTTTAGAACTTAGTTTGGAAAGTGCTCAAGAACTCGCGTTAAAAAATAACTTCAATGTCAAGAACGCTTTGTTGGATATTGATTATGCAAATCATCAAGTAAACGAAGTAAAAAGCATGGGACTTCCACAAATAAGTGCAAGCGGTAGTTTTTCAAATCAGTATGAAATTGCAACTCAAGTGCTCCCTGGTGATTTTTTTGGAGCACCAGGAGAAACGGTTCCGGTACAATTTGGAGTTCCCTTTAATATTAGTGGAACAGCTACCCTAAACCAATTACTATTTGACGGAACATTTTTCTTAGGTCTAAAAGCTGCATCAGAATTTGTAAAAGTCAATGAACTTCTTGCATCTAAATCTGAAATTGATGTTAAAGACGGAGTATTAAAGGCTTACTATATGGCATTAATTGCTAACAGCAATGTTGGACAATTGGAAAAAAGCTTAGAGAATATCAAAAAACTAAAAGATGAAACCAATGCTATGTATGATGCAGGTTTTGCTGAAAAGCTAGATGTAGATAGACTAATATTATCTGCATCTAATCTTGAAATCAATATCAATAACTTAAAAAGCCAATCTGAATTAGCAAAGAAAGTGTTGCTTAATAGTATGGGCTTAGATGTAAACCAAAAAGTGTTACTAACCTCAGAATTACCAGAGTTTTCAGAAGAAAACTTTGCTGAAAATTATGGTTTAGATTTTAACAAAGAAAGTAGAATTGAATTCCAAATGCTTGAACAACAACAAGAGCTAAATGAATTGGATTTGAAAAGATGGAAAATGGGATATATCCCTAGTTTATATGGAATGATTAATTACGGAACCAACACATTTGGTACCGAAAATAACTTTGGTGAATTGGGAGATGATTGGTATCCAAATGGAATGTTTGCCTTAAGCTTAAATGTTCCAATTTTTGACGGATTCTATAAAAAATCAAAAACAGATCAAATCAAAGTTAACATCGCTAAAACCAACAATTCGATAGAGCAACTATCAAACGGTATCTCTTTAGAAGTAAGCCAAGCTAGAACTGTTTATTCAAGTGCGTTTAAATCACTTGAACTACAAAAGAAAAACGTAACGTTAGCAGAAGAAATTTATAAGACTACCTCTATTAAATTTAAAGAAGGAGTTGGAAGTAGCTTTGAATTGATCACCGCTGAAAGTGACTTGACACAAGCTAGAACAAATTATTTAAACGCATTATATGATCTAAGTGTTGCGAAAGTGAGCTTAGACAAAGCACTAGGGAAACTTTAATCATAATAAAAAAACTTTAACCAACATGAAAAACACAATATACCTATTAATTATAATCGCTTCGATTTTTACTGCTTGTGGCACTGAAAATCAAACGGCGTTAGAAAGCAAAAAAGCTCAATTAGACTCACTTAATTCTGAAATGAGTTCAATTAAGGCTGAGATTGCTAAAGTAAAACTAGAGATTGAAGCACTTGACACATCGGCTAGATCTAATGCCATCGCTGTTATGGCAACTGAAATTAGCAAAGGGGCATTTAAAAACCCATTCCAAGTTCAAGGACTAGTAGAGTCTGACAAAAACGTATTAATATCTCCTGAAGTTCCAGCTAACGTAACCAAGGTTTATGTTAAAGAAGGGCAACGAGTTTCGAAAGGACAAATAATAGCAAGTTTGGATGGCTCAGTTGCAGGATCCCAAATAAGTGAATTAGAGAATGCTTTAAGTTTAGCAAAAATCAACTTTGAAAAGCAAGATCGTCTTTGGAAACAAAATATTGGAAGTGAGATGCAATACTTACAAGCTAAAAACCAATATGAAAATCTTGAAAAGAGCATTCAAACTGCAAAAGCTCAATTAGGCAAATACACCTTACGTTCTCCTATTTCTGGAACTGTTGATGAGATTATGGCGAATCCAGGAGAATTGGTTGGAGGTATGACAAGTGGTCCTGTAGCTCGAATCGTAAATCTAAGAGACATTAAAGTAAAGGCAAACGTATCTGAGAAGTATGTTGGTCAACTTAAAACAGGACAAGAAGTTGAAATCTACTTCCCTTCTATCGACTTAAAAATGAAAGAAAAAGTATTTGCGGTTAGTAATGTTATAGATATTAACAATAGAACTTTTGTAGTTTACATTAAACCAAGTAAGAACCTAGACAAGTTAAAACCTAATCTTCTTGCATTGGTAACAGCTTATGATTATCAAGACGCTGAAGCAATTAGTATTCCTACTAAATTAGTTCGTTCAGATGGGGAGAAAAACTTTATCTATACTATCAAAACAAATGGCTCCAAAATGGAGGTTGAAAAACGCTACATTGAAATTGACAAACAATTCCCAAGTGAGACCGTTATCAAGTCAGGTCTTAATGTTGGTGATCTTATAATTACGGAAGGTGTTAACTCTGTAATTGTAGGTGATGAAGTTAAATTAATTACGGAATCGTAAGCTAAATCCAAAAAACATGTCGAATATAAAAGAAGTAATAAAGGAATTTAAGCTTACTACATGGGCCGTTAATAATAAGATTAGTGTCTATGTGATTATTGGTATCCTGCTTATTGTGGGCTATAGTAGTTACACTTCCATGCCAAAGGAAAGCTTTCCAGAAATTAAGCAACCTATTGTATATATAAATACTGCTTATCCAGGTAACTCTCCAATTGATATGGAGAATTTGGTTACAAGACCAATTGAAAAAGAAGTAAACACAATTACAGGACTCAAGAAACTTACATCAACCAGTATCCAAGATTTCTCTGTAATTATTGCTGAATTCGAGTTCACAGTAAATGGAGAGAAGGCAACTCAAGAAGTGAAAGATGCCATTGACAAAGCCAAAATGGATTTGCCCAATGATTTACCTGCCGACCCAAGTGTTATGGAAATGGATTTCTCGGAGTTTCCAGTTATGAATGTCAATGTCAGTGGAGATTACAGCGAAGACAAGCTCAAGGAATACGCAGAATACCTTCAAGATGAAATAGAAAGTTTATCAGAAGTTTCTTCTGTTGACCTTTCAGGATTGTCAGAAGAAGAAGTTGAGATTTCCATTGATCGAGTAAAAATGGAAGCGTTGGAACTTTCACTGAATGATGTTGAACAAGCTATCGCCGGAGAAAATGTAACAATGAGCGGTGGAGACATTAAAAGTATCGAAGGAAGTGACATTACAAGGCGAAATATCAGAATCGATGGTGAGTTTAAAGATTATCGTGAAATTGAAAATGTAATCGTAAAAAGCGAGTTTCAAAACATCGTATATCTAAGAGATATAGGTGAAGTTAGTTTCGGACCCAAGGAAGCTACTAGCTATGCAAGACTGAATGGAGAACCTGTTGTAACTCTAGATATCATGAAGAAAAGTGGTGGTAATTTAATTGCAGCTGCGGAAAAAATTCAAGAAATAGTTAAAACCGCTAAACAAGATATTTTACCTAAAGATCTTGAGGTAATCATTACTAACGACCAAAGTAAGATGACCAAGAACATGGTTAACAACCTAGAGAATAGTATTATCTTAGGTGTACTTCTAGTAGTTGGCGTATTGATTTTCTTCTTAGGGGTAAGAAACTCCCTATTTGTAGGAATTGCAATTCCCCTTTCCATGCTAATGGGAATCGCTATCCTAAATTATAGTGGTACAAGCCTAAATATGATGGTCCTATTTTCATTGATACTAGCATTAGGAATGCTGGTGGACAATGGAATTGTAATTGTCGAGAATGTCTACCGACTCTATTCAGAGCGAGGTAAAACAAAAGACCGATCTTCCATAGAAGGTACAGGTGAGGTTGCAACAGCAATTATCGCATCAACCGCAACAACGGTTGCTGCATTTGTACCATTAATGTTCTGGCCTAGTTTAATGGGTGAATTCTTTAAATACCTGCCTATAACGCTAATTATTGTTCTATCTTCTTCGTTATTCGTTGCCTTAGTAGTAAATCCTGTGCTAACATCAGATTGGATTAAAATTGGGAACAATGAAAAATCCAAGGTTGGAAAGTTTTGGGTAAGAAACCTTATTATTTTAATTATAGCAGCATTACTCTACTTCGCTCAATTCAATTTTTTAGGAGGATTGTTTGTTGCTGCAATACTAATTTCTGTATCAAACAGATATTACCTTACTCCGGTAGGTAACTGGTTTATGAATAAAATAATGCCAAAAATTGAGGAGTCGTATGCTCAGTTTGTTCGTTTCGCTTTAGGTGGATGGAAACCTATCTTCTTCTTAATAGGAATGATTGTTTTTTTCATTTTAACTATGGGATTCTTCATGGCTAAAACTCCTCCTATAGTTTTCTTCCCGGATAGTCAGCCAAACTATGTGAACATATATATTGAAACCCCGCTTGGAACGGATATCGAAAAAACCAACAAGATTGCTAAAAAATTAGAAGCGAGAATAAAGCCTGCAATTGCAAAAGATAGTGCAATTGTTGAAGCGGTTCTTGCTCAAGTTGGAGAAAAAACAGCTGATCCAAACGAAGGTCCACAAAGTGGTTCTTCACCAAATAAAGCTCGTATTACAGTCTCATTCTTTGAATATGAAAAACGAGTTTTCTTGTCAGAAACCACTACAAGTGAAATAATGCAAAGCATAAAAGAAGCTTGTGCTGATTTTCCAGAAGCTAAACTTACATTCGCCAAAGATGCAATGGGACCTCCTGTAGGCAAACCAATTAGTTTAGAAGTTAAAGGTGAAGACTATCTCACTTTAATTGGGGAGGTTGAAAAGATTAAAAAGAAAATGGAAGATGCTAATTTGAAAGGTGTCGACCAACTAAAAACTGATCTAGAACTTGGCAAACCTGTTCTTGAAGTCTCAATTAACCAAGAAGCAGCTAGAAGATTTAGCTTAAGTACCATGCAAATAGCAGGTACAATTCGAACCGCTTTATTGGGCAAGGAGATATCAAAATATAAAGAAGGCGAGGAAGACTATAAAATTCAATTGCGATTTAAAGACGACTATCGATACAATTTAGAAAACCTTCTTAATACGCGAATTACGTTCAGAAATATGGCCACTGGTCAGATTAGTCAAGTGCCTATTAGTGCTGTAGCCGATGTTTCGTATAATTCAACGTATGGATCTGTAAAAAGAAAAGACATGGACCGAGTAATAACCATCTTTTCAGAGGTAGATGAAGGGGCAAATGCCAATGATTTGGTTGCTCAATACAAGGCGTTACTAGCAGATCATGAAATAAAAAGCGGTTATGAATTTAAGTTTGGTGGAGAACAAGCAGAACAGGAAGAATCTATGGCTTTCTTAGGAGGTGCAATGCTTCTTGCAGTTTTCTTAATATTCCTAATCATTGTAACCCAGTTTAACTCCGTTGCAGGTCCTTTTATCATTATGCTTTCAGTATTCTTTAGTACAATTGGAGTATTCTTAGGATTTACGTTAACCCAAACAACCTTCTCAGTAATGATGACAGGAATTGGCATCATATCACTTGCTGGTATTGTAGTAAACAACGCAATCGTACTTATCGATTATACCAACTTATTACGACAAAGAAAACGAGCTGAACTTGGAGTAGACAAAAAGTCTACATTAGCAAAGACAGATATCATTGAAAGTATTGTAGAGGCAGGTAAGACCCGTTTAAGACCAGTATTACTAACGGCAATAACTACTGTCTTAGGACTTTTCCCACTTGCTATAGGATTAAATATTAATTTTGGAAGACTTCTGCGAGAAGGTAATCCTGAACTTTATTGGGGCGGTCAAAATGCAGACTTCTGGGGTCCAATGGCATGGGCAGTAATTTATGGACTAATATTCGCAACCTTCTTAACACTTGTAATCGTTCCTGTAATGTATTACTTAAGTGATAGAATTACCTTATGGTTGAAGAAAGTAACAGGCAAAAATGTATCTGTAGCCTCTGAAACGACGTAAAAATCGATATAAAATTAGCTTTAAAGCCCTGCTATTTGCAGGGCTTTTTTTTGGGATATCCACACAATATATGGTCCCCCCGGTTAAATAATTGGTCAATTGTAATGGAATCCAAACTTTATCCAATACGCTTCATTTTCAAATGTAATACGCTGATTACATGATTGTTATACTTCCTATTTGCAAAGTGAGACAGCTTAAATTGAATGTATACGAAAAATAGAAACACCCCAAATGGGTAGAGAACAATCTTTCCAATTAGGCCATTTATGATGTTCCTCGTGGAATTAGATAATTCTTAATACCAATAATACTGCACCACAACAACCTACCCCTACCCAACTAGTACTAACGCTTATGCGGTATAATTAATTATTACTATCAATACACCATTCCCATAAAAAAAATAACTTTGAAGGAATAAGAACAGACTGAAATAATGAGAAAAGAAAGCAAAAATTTTTTAAGAGATTATTTAAACGCAAACTCACCTACAGGATTTGAAACTCCAGGTCAAAAAGTGTGGTTAGAATATCTTAAACCATATATTGATGAATACGAAATAGACACATACGGAACTGTTATTGGTGTAATAAATCCTGGTTGTGATTATAAAGTAGTAATTGAAGCACATGCTGATGAAATAGCGTGGTACGTTAATTACATTGATGAAAACGGATATATATATGTTATTCGTAATGGCGGAAGTGATCATCAAATTGCTCCCAGCATGAGAGTGCACTTACATACGAAAAAAGGAATTGTAGATGGAATATTTGGCTGGCCTGCAATTCATGTTAGAAACAAAACGAGAGAACCTCAACCCTCTTTAAAAAACCTAACTATTGATGTTGGGGCCAGTAATAAGGAGGAAGTTCTTAAAATGGGTATTGATGTGGGTACAGTGGCTACGTTCGATGCAGAAATGATGGAACTAAATAAAAAGTATGTGGTGGCTAGAGCCATTGATAATCGCGTAGGAGGCTTCATGATTGCCGAAGTAGCTCGTCTTCTAAAGGAAAAAAAGAAAAAACTTCCATATACCCTCTATGTGGTAAACGC
>JABDQY010000066.1 GCA_013042025.1 Bacteroidia bacterium | reverse complement strand
ATATTGTCTTGGGAGCGGAAATTTCTTAATTCGTTCACATTTTCCTTGATGCGTATAAAAGTCATTCAATATCTGTTGCAATTCCATATGCCGAAAGTCATCAATCAAACTTAGGTCTCTTAACTCTTTTAAATCTTGTGATTGTTGTTCTATAATTTGAGTTGCAGTATTTTGACTATTGATTAAACGTTGTATTTCGTCTTCTGGTAAACATTGTGGCAAGGTATCTTCAGTAACACTATCACTAAACAACCCAACACCAAACGTTTTCATTCGCATTTTGGTAAACTTTTCCATTCTTCCACCTTGACCTAAGTGTTCCCATTGTGTAGGAATTAATAACTGACTTCTTAATGAATATAGCCAACCTATATGGCGGTAGATTAATGTTCTAACATAACTTTTTATTTCTGCATCAGTCATATCTTTCTCCCTAAAGTGATTGGTAACAAAAGACTTAACAGTAGCTCCCCACATTCGGCTTGAATTTACAATTGCTCCCCAAATCTTTCTAGCTTCCCAAAGGCGATCATATGAACTGTTATTCTTAAAACCAACATAAAATGCAACTGCCGTACCTACTAGGCTTACCGGTAACCAAGGTACTTTAAAAGCATGAATATCTCTGGCATGAAGTGTTTCAATAAAAAGCGGGACTAATGTGGCCCATATAGTTAGCCAAATAAGATGACCACCTGAGAAACTCATAATTCCTTTAAAAGTGAAATTTTTTCTTACAAACATTGCATACAAAAATATTGAATTAGTTAAGTCAAGCTAACTTTTATCTCAGGACGCTAATTTATTGATTTCTACAGGGTATCTTTTGAATCTTTATATTTGTTTCAAACCAATTTTAAAAAATATATGTTAAAGAAAATCTTAATCGGCTTAGGAGTAATTGTAGCAATTGCACTTATAGCAGCTTTTTTTATGCCTAAAGAGTTTGGATATGAGGACTCGATTCAAATTAACGCAACTCCAGCACAAGTGTGGCAACACACCAATTCAATTAAAAGCATGGACACTTGGAGCCCATGGGTAGCAATGGACCCTGATGGTGAAAAAACGTATGAGGGTGAAGATGGTGCTGTTAACTCAAAAGGTTGTTGGGATAGTGAAGTTGAAAAAGTTGGTAAGGGATGTCAATGGATTACAGACTTTGAAGAAAACAAACATATGGGTACCGAAATGCTATTTGAAAAACCAAATGAGGGAGCAGGAAAGGCATATATCGATTTAGAAGAATCAGAAGGAGGAACAAATCTTACTTGGGGATTCACTGGAGAGATGCCTTGGCCTATGAATCTTATGGTGCCTATGATAAACGGTGGAATGGAAGAACAAATGGGAACGGAATGGCGAAGTGGTCTTACAAGTCTTAAGGAACTTGCTGAAGCAAGTGCTAAAGCTGATATAGAACGTGCTGAGCAAGAAGCAGCTGCTATGGAAGAAACTGTTGACGAAGGTGAAGAAATGCCTACCGAATAATAGAACCAATCATAAAAAAAGCCCGATGCAGTATCTGCATCGGGCTTTTTTATAGCTATAATCTTTAAAATTTGAAATTTGCGATCAAATTAACCTGATCTCTACTTCCTTTAAAAAACCGCTGATTCATATACCCTACTTCAAACTTTAAGTTATCGGTTACCTTGTAACCAAGTCCCCCATAGATTCTATTCCTATCAAAAAGTTGATTTTGTGAATTAATAAAAACTTCATTGTAAGCAGATAAATAAACAGTTTTGGGCACTAATTTCTTATTGGTTAATGCAACGTTGGTAGACAAAAAATACCGAAACCTAACTTTAAAGTTTTCCTCAACAAACCGTTCCTCAATCCTATAACGATGTTGCAAACTAAATCTCCCAAAAGACTGCTTGGTAATGAACTGTTGGTATATTCTATGCTCATTGACTAGATCCTTAACTGAACTATCACCATAGTTTTCTGAACGAATAAAACCATATCCCAATAATACGTTATTGTTATTGGGGCTCAGGTTATAACCAATTCCAGTTCTTAAAAGTAATTGTTCAAGATCTCCAAGGGCATTATAATTTCTATATTGAATTTCATGATGTAAATTAACCTTATCGTTCAACTTTTTATTGCCTAAATAAATTACCCAGTTTCCCAAATCACTTTCTTGAGAAAAAGCAAAAGGTGTCATCAACATCACCAGTATCAAGGTGTGTAGGAATCTACTCATTATAAAAGAATTAAAGGAATTCTACTTTCCCTGAATCTAGGTTATAGTATGCAGGAACAATCATTACTGTTCCATTCTGTGCATATTCTCGAATAGTAGCAGAGCGAGTCATTAACTCCTGAGTGGTTAGCTTCGCATTAGCTTTAACAACTTCATTAACAGATGCTCCTTCATGAGTCTGTGAGATTGCAGGACTAATGTGTGCCAATAAATGATTAAGGTTATGGCCATTATCACCTCCTGCCATTGCAGCTGTTACAGCTCCACAGCTTTGATGACCAAGAACTACTATTACAGTACTGCCACAGTGTGCAACTGCATATTCTATACTTGCAAGGCTACTTGTATTTGCCACATTACCTGCAACTCTAACAACAAATAACTCTCCTAATCCGGTATCAAATGCAAGTTCAGGCACTACTCTACTATCTGCACAACTTAGTACAATAGTATGTGGTTGTTGGCCCTTAGTTAACTCGTCTCTTCGAGCACTATCCTGTAATTTCCCGTCTAACTTATCCGCTACAAAGCGGCTATTCCCTTCTTGAAGTCTATTTAATATTTCTTGATGATTCATAATTACTTAGTTAACAAAAATAACAAAAAGTGGCTTGCTATAAGTGCTGATTCCACCAATCTTTTTTTGAATCGCTTCGTGCGTTAAACATTTCTCCAATTTGCGGAGTAATGAAGCTCTTACTTTTTGCATTTGCTTCAGCTACAAATCGTTCCACAGGCTCTTGCCAGGTGTGCATAGCTAGTGCAAATCCAGCCCAATGTACAGGCATTATGTTCTTCACTTTGGCGTCAATAGCTGCTTGTACGCTTTCTTCAGGATACATATGAATCTGATGCCATAGCTCGTTGTACTGACCACATTCCATAAAGCCAAAATCAAAAGGACCAAGCCTCTCACCAACTTCTTTGAAATGATTGCCATAACCTCCATCTCCACTAAAGTATAGGTTTTCAGATTCCGACTTAATAGTCCAACCACCCCATAGTGACTTTGCCCTATTGTTACCGCCTCTGCCAGCAAAATGTCGCGATGGTGTGCAATGAATTTTTAAACCTTCTATTTTTATACTATCCCACCAATCCAACTCAAAAATATCTTCTTCGGCCACACCCCAATCTTCATAATGCCTAGCAGTGCCTAACGTAGTGACATACTTCGAAACCTTGGGCTTCAATTTTTCAAAGCTTGATAAATCGATATGGTCATAGTGATCATGGGTCATTAAGAGAATATCAATCTCAGGGAAATCATTGATAAGATTCAAGGTATTTTCAGAAAATCGTTTGACTGGGAACGGAGCTATTGGCGATGCATCAGGACCCAACATAGGATCGATGAGTACAGTCTTCCCTTCTATTCTAAGGAGAACTACGGAATGACCATACCAGATCATTTTCACTTCATCACTTGGAGCCAAGAATGCTTCTTTATCAAAAGGTTGAATCGGCAAAGGTTGAATCGGCTCCCTTCCTTTTCTTTTAAAAAATTGTTGGTACAACAATCCTGGGATTTTGGAAGGAGTAATTTCCATTGTAGTCGATTCCAAATTCCTAAAAGTACCATCTATCCAGTTAGGTGATTTTTCGTATTGAGCTATTCGCTCTTTTGTTAGTCGACCACCAAAATGTTTTAAGTATCTCATTACTTACTTGCAGCAATTGCATTAATGTCTCTGCCTTCTAAGAGTTTAAGTTCTTGTGAAGCATTAATAGAATTAATCATAGCCAAACCAATTCTCGTTGTGCTTGTAACATTCTTCATTTTTCTAAACCAAGGAAAAAGAGGTTTAGTTATTACGTACATGATATTGTACCACTTTGTACTTGATTTGATTCCTCTTTCTGGGATTATCATTCCGGGTCGAAACATATATGAATCTTTGAAACCCAAACCTAATACATAATTTTCTGTTCTTCCCTTAACTCTAGCCCACATAGAATTGCCCTTTTCAGATGAATCTGTTCCTGTTCCTGAAACATAATTAAATACCATTTGGGGATTAGCAGAAAAGCAAGCATCAGCTAACGACTTCGTAACATCAAAAGTTAAACGTGTATAATCCGCTTCACTTTTTCCTAAAACGGAAATCCCCATGCAATGAAAACATCCGTCATAGGCTCCAAAATCGGCTGACACCGAACTAAATTTCGTAAAATCGTTCTGTTTTAATTCTTTTAGTTTAGCGTGTTTTATATTTAAGCTTCGCCTATTGATAGCAAGTACCTCAGTTATACGATTATCATCGAGACATTCCAGAAGAACACCTTTCCCAATCATTCCAGTAGACCCTGTAATTATCACTTTCATTTCTTTGTTTCTTGTAGTTTCCTTGTTTGTTTTAACACAATACTTTTGGGAACAAACGGAACAGCTTTAAACATTATTTTTTGCATTGCACTAACTCCAGTTATTACGTCTAGTTCTCCTGCCAACATTCCTTCATAACCGTCTTTAGCTACACCATAAGCACTAAATAAATTGTCGAATAAAGGAGTTTTATCTAATCCACTCACTTTCCCAAAATCGGTTTTTGTTGCTCCTGGCATTAAAGAAGTTACGGTTACCCCAGTTCCAGACAGCTCTTCAGATATTGCATTACTAAAAGAAGTAACAAATGCTTTTGTAGCAAAATAAACTGCTTGCAACGGACCTGCCATTAGGGAGGCCGTTGAACTAACATTTAACACCCTACCACTTCCGCGTTTAACAAAATCTGGAAGATACAAATGCGTTAATGCAGCTAATGCAACAATATTTAGACTAATCATTGCCAAATCCTCCTCAAACTTTCGTTCATGGAACTTGCCAAGCCCACCAAATCCTGCGTTATTTATTAGGTAATCAATCTCAATTCCTGCAGATTTTACTTCATCATAAACCTCCTTAGAAGATTCCAATTTAATTAGGTCTTTAGAAATTACATAAACTGAAACGTTGTATTCTGCTTCTAACTCTTCCTTCAAGCGATTTAGTTTATCTGTACTTCGAGCTACAATAACTAGGTTACCACCCCTTTGTGCATGAATTTTTGCTAATTCTCTACCAATACCAGTGCTTGCACCAGTAATTAATGCTGTTTTATTCATTTCTATTTTGCTTTTATAATTTCTTCGTCAATAAGTACTTGAAAAGAATCTTCCATAGTTTCTTGTAAAGATCTAAATTCAATACCAAGTTCCTTTCTGATTTTGGAATTATCCGCTTTCCATGGAACATTAACATTATTACGTATGAATTTTCTGGTAAACAGCTTATTGGTTATTGGCCCTACTAACATAAGTAGCCATTTTGGTAATGCTTTTTTGGGAAGAGGATACTTATTTCCATATTTTGGTAAAAGAACTTTACCCATTTCCAAGAAATTTGTATTATGACCCGATGCTATATACCTGCCACTAGCACTTGGAGTATAACCAGCTCTGTAATGAGCTTCAGCTACATCTCTTACATCAACAAGTCCAATACCCATTTTAGGGGCACCCATTTTCATATCTCCACCTCCCAACATTTTTAAAATATTCATACTTTCAGAAGTTGTGTTGTGAGGGTTAAGTGGCGGTCCAAAAACACCTGGAGGATTAACCGTAACCAAATCCCATTTGTCTTGTGCTTTCGCCATTTCCCAAGCTTTTTGTTCAGCTAATGTTTTGGAATATGAATATGGTTGATAGTCTAAAGACGCGGTTTTATTCCAAACAGACTCCGTTATTTTGCCTCCAGGAGCATTCACAGTATCAATTGCATCTGTGTAGATAGCGGCACAACTACTTGTTAAAACCACGCGTTTAACCGATGACACTTCATTTGCTGAGTTTAATACGTTCTCTGTCCCATTTACAGCAGGATCAATAAGTTCTTTTTGTGGATCTTTCACATCTATTGTAAAAGGGGAAGCGGTATGGTATACAATCTCACATCCTTCCATTGCTGCACGATAAGACCCCTCTTCCAGAAGGTCACTAGCAAAAAATTTGATGGCTCCTTTAGAACTTGCACCTGCTTTAATTAGATGAGCAATTTTCTTTTCATTTTTCGGATTTCTTACAGCTGCATGCACAGTTCTTCCTTCATCCAATAACTTTTTCACCAACCAACTAGCTATATAGCCATTAGCACCTGTTACCATCACTGGTTTTGTATTATCAATATTCATTATTTGTATTTTTTTCTAAGTGTTTGCAATAATTTATTCTTGTCGACTACTTCACCTTTAAGTAGAATAGTTGTAGCAAAACCATCAAGATAGCTTAGGATAAGATCTGCTTCAGATTCAGCATCAATGTATTTCATTTCTACAAGTGCACTAATCAAAATATCTTTCATCGGCTTGCTCATCTCATCATCATAATAATCGTTTTGCCATTTCAATGAATAAACCAGCTTCCAAAACGGATAATCTTCTTCGGCAATATAAAATGGTATTTCCATAATAGCAGTTACCCGTGCTTCGGGGGTATTTAGGGCTAGAATTTCAGATACGTTATCTGCAATTTTTTCCTTTCCCATTTGCATTATGGCATTTAGGAGTCCAACTTTATTCTGAAAATGCCTAAAGATTAAGCCTTCGGAAACGCCGGCATCTTTTGCAATGGCACTCGTTGGGACTGCATCAAACCCTTTATCTGCAAAGAGTTTAAGAGCCGAATTGACTATAGATTGTTGCTTTTCTGTCATAGTGAGTGATTATTTGCTCACAAATGTATACTAAAAAAATAATAAGAAACAAGAATATTCGCTAAATAATAAGTAATTACTCACTTAATATAAAATTAACTCGGCATATTACGTAAGCATCCTTCATCCTTTTCAAATAGATTAAATTTACCACAAATTGAATTAGACCATTCTTCTTAAGTTATGCTTTTAAACATCCCAACTTACCTTACCGCAACATTCTTCATCTGCATTCTGTATACTTTTTACATGTTTGGAGCTTCTTGCAAATGGAATAAAAAAGTAATGTTTTTTCTTATTGTTTGGTTAGGTATTCAAGGTAGCTTCGGCCTGTTCAGCTTTTATTTAAACACGGAAACAATGCCTCCAAGAATATTGCTATTGGTACTTCCTGGTCTGCTTCTCATAGCTTTTCTATTTATATCATCTAAAGGGAAGCAGTTTATAGATTCACTCGACATAAAGCACTTAACATTACTCCACATTGTTCGAATACCAGTTGAATTTTGCTTGTTATGGTTGTTCTTTGCTGAAGCCATACCACAATTAATGACATTTGAAGGTAGGAATTTTGACATTCTAGCCGGTCTAACAGCTCCAATTGTATACTATCTCTACTTTATTAGGAAAACCTTATCAAAAGGGGGATTTATGATTTGGAATATTGTTTCAATCCTTCTCCTATTAAATATTGTTATAAATGCACTTTTATCTACGCCATTACCCATTCAACAATTTGCATTTGACCAACCAAACGTGGGCATTCTCTATTTTCCGTTTGTTTGGCTCCCAAGCTTTATTGTACCTATTGTCTTTTTTAGCCATTTTGTAATCATTCGCAGACTTAAACAAAGTGACTAATGATCTGCAGTATTGCTCTTTGAGAACAGGCTTTTTAGTTTAACAGCTGGAACCCATATTTTTGAGAGTAAATACTTCAAAGGTTTATCCTTTTTTACTTTCCAAAGTGTTGTTCTTGCAGGCTCTAATTGCTTTTCATGTATGGTATATGCATACATTGCAATTGAAGTTCTAGATGTACCTTTTGGAAATGATATTGGATCATAGCCGTGCAAAGTATACCCCCTGCAATGCATAATTGCCAAACGATTAAATGGCACCTCTACTTCAGTCTTAACACCTGACCGAGAATCTTCTAATTTTAAATTCCCTCCATATTCTGGTTTCCAATCTTTATTCAAATACAGTAACAAATTTAAATTTCGGAACCATGTTGGCTTTAATGGATGATAATTGAAATCAGCATGCATATCTAAGAAGCTTCCTTCTCTACCTTGATGTATACCTCCTCCATACAAGTCGCTGTCAATAAACACATCTTCATTTGTAATGTATTTAATTAAGTTTTGAAATCGCTCACTTGTAATGTCCGTGTGATATTCAGTAAACAAAGAACTAATTTCCTTTATTTTAGATTTCTCGTACTTGTTTTTTGAAAAAGCATAGTCTGCAGCTCTTGTTTGAATTTGAGGTATTTCCGCAACTAATTTGCTTATTTTTTCATTGTCACAAAAGTTATCAATCGCAATATGCGGAAACGGCTTCGCATTCAAAAATTGCTCGCGAAGCTGCTCTTTGTTTGTTTCTAACTGTTCAAAATTGATCATAAGGTTCCTCTTCTTTCTTGTTCCGCTTCAATGCTTTCAAAAAGGGCTTGGAAATTTCCTTTTCCGAAACTTTGTGCACCTTTACGTTGGATTATTTCAAAAAACAACGTTGGTCTATCGGTTACCGGTTTTGTAAAAATTTGAAGCAGGTATCCTTCATCATCTCGATCCACCATAATACCATGTTTCTTGAGTGTTTCCATGTCTTCCGCAATTTCACCCACTCGTTTTCCTACAGTATCATAATACGTTCCAGGAACGTATAAAAACTCAACTCCTCTTTTCTTCATTTCACTAACTGTAAACACAATATCATCGGTAGCTACAGCAATGTGTTGGCAACCGGCACCATTGTAAAAATCAATGTATTCCTCAATTTGAGATTTCTTTTTTCCTTCAGCAGGTTCATTAATTGGAAACTTTATTCTACCATTTCCGTTGGTCATTACCTTACTCATAAGTGCTGTGTACTCGGTAGAAATATCTTTGTCATCAAAGGTTATTAGATTGGCAAAACCCATAACTTCATTGTAAAATTTTGCCCAAACATTCATTTGTCCCCAATCTACATTTCCAACCATGTGATCAATATACTTTAGTCCAACTGGAGTTGGATTATAATGGCTATCCCACTTTTCAAAACCAGGCATAAACACTCCTGAATAATTCTTACGCTCAACAAAGATGTGAACTGTGTCTCCGTATGTATGAATACCAGCTCTCACAACTTCACCAGAATCGTCCTTTTCTACTCGCGGCTCAAAGTATGACTTTGCTCCTCTTTTTGTAGTTTCTTCCCAACTCTTTTTAGCATCTTCAACCCATAAAGCAATTACCTTAACTCCATCACCATGCTTCGATATGTGATCAAATATTTCAGTATTTTCTGTACCCGGCATTGGCGTAGTTAGCACCAATCTAATTTTATCTTGAACTACAACGTAACTTGTTCTATCTTTTATTCCGGTTTCTAATCCTGCATAAGCCAATGATTGAAATCCTAGTGCTGTTTTATAAAAATGTGCTGCTTGTTTCGCATTCCCTACATAGTATTCTACGTAGTCCGTTCCCATAATAGGCAAAAAATCATCTGCCTCTTCAAATATCTTTTCTAGACTATAATTAAAGTTTTGTACTTCTTTTAAATTGCTCATAATTTGAATTCTTATTGTTTATTCCTAAATATTTTAATGCATCCACGATTTATAATAACCATCAACTTCAAGCTTAAGTGCTTCCTCGGTTATTGCTACTGGTTTGAAAGGGTCTATCATCACAGCTAATTCTCCTGTTTCTTTTTTACCAACACTTCGTTCGATAGCACCTGGATGAGGACCATGGGGTATACCTCCAGGATGAAGTGTTATTTGTCCTTTCTTAATATCATTTCTACTCATGAAGTCCCCATCCACATAATACAACAACTCTTCAGAATCTACATTGCTATGATGATAAGGAGCTGGAATTGCTTCTGGATGATAATCGTACAAACGAGGTACAAATGAACATACCACAAAACCTGCAGCTTCCCATTGCTGATGTATTGGAGGCGGTAAATGTATTCTACCAGTAATTGGTTCAAAATCATGAATTGAGAATGCATAAGGATAGTTAAATCCGTCCCATCCCACAACATCAAATGGATGATTGCTGTGGGTATATTCCCACATCACTCCTTGTTTTTTACTTAACACTCTAAATTCACCCTTTTCATCGTGCGTCTGTAAATCTGTTGGTAGTCTGAAGTCTCTCTCACAAAACGGAGAATGCTCAAGAAACTGTCCAAAGTTATTTCGATATCGAGCGGGTGAAGTAATTGCACTGAAAGATTCGATGTATAGCAATCGATTGTCTTCTGAGTCAAAATCAATTTGATAGGTGGTTCCTCGTGGGATTATCAAATAATCACCATATCCAAATTTTATGTTTCCATACATGGTTTTAAGCGTTCCGCTTCCTACATGTACAAACAACATTTCATCGGCATCTGAGTTTCGGTAAAAATAGACACTCGAAAAGGTCTTTGGGGCAGCTAAACCGATGTGTAAATCTCCATTCACAAAGAGTGTTTTTCTGCTTTCTATATAGTCATCTTCTTGTTCTATTGAAAATCCTTGAAAACTAAGAGCCTTCATGTTTTTTGCAATCGCAATTTTGGGAGAAACATCTCCTAACTCTTTAACCTCCGAAACAACCGTTGGAGGATAAATGTGATAGATTAAAGAAGACATCCCTGCAAAACCTGCAGTTCCAAATAGTTCTTCTTGGTATAATCCTCCTTCTTTTTTCTTAAATGTTGTGTGGCGTTTTGCGGGTATTTTTCCTAGGGTATGATATCGTGGCATTTCTATTCGTTTTGGTTGAAATTAAGGTCACCTAATTTCTACCGTGCAAGTTTACTTACACCTAGCTTTTTGAATTATGACGAATGTCTGAAAAATGGCTGATTTTGGGCATTAAATAGAAATACTTATATAACTATTTTGCCTTTAAATGGACTACTATTTAACCATAGTACTCCACATACTGATTTTCAGTTTCGTAGAGTTTAATGCAATGCAAAGTTGCACCTGCTGGCATTTCTGTTTCTATCTGTTCCCAGATCTTCATTACAATGTTTTCAATACTTGGCATTACCCCCGATAAGAAATCCACATCAGTATTAAAGTTTTTATGATCGAGTTTAGAAGTTACCTTGTCTTGCAGTACAACTTTCAATTTCTTCAAATCCATTACGAATCCAGTATCAGGATTTGGCACCCCCTTTACTGTAACAAATAAGTCGAAATTGTGTCCATGCCAATTCTTATTTGCACACTTGCCAAAAACTTCATTGTTTTTTTCTTCACTCCAGTCTGGATTGAATAATTTGTGTGCACCATTAAAATGAACTTTTCGTGTTACGTATACCAGCTTTTCTGACATTGCGGTGCAAAGGTAGAACTATTGGTTAATTTCTGATTCAGATTTTGAAATTGTATTAAGTCTAGTTAACAACGCAGTAACTAACAACTATTCAGTAACTACTAATAAGTATTCATTAATTTTGACCCAATGGCAATTGTTGTTACTGGTGCTGCTGGTTTTATTGGAAGTTGTTTGGTCTCTTTTCTAAATAAGAAGGGAGTGCATGACGTAATTCTTGTTGATGATTTTTCTAAAACTGAAAAGAGTTCAAATCTTGAAGGTAAAGAGTACTCAGCTAAAATTGATCGTGATGTGTTTCTTGAAGACATTCATCGACACAAAATAAATTTTATATTTCATATAGGTGCAAGAACCGACACAACGGAGTTTGATACTTCAATTTTTGACAAGCTCAACGAATCCTATTCCAAAGCATTGTGGCAACATTGTTCCGATAAAAACATACCATTTCTATACGCATCTTCAGCTGCAACATACGGAGATGGTAAACTTGGGTTTAATGACACTAAGAGCATTAAAAAACTCAAACCTTTAAATCCTTATGGAGAAAGTAAACAAAACTTTGATACATGGGCATTAAAACAAAGTAAAAGCCCTCCTTTTTGGGTTGGGTTAAAATTCTTTAATGTTTTTGGACCTAATGAATACCACAAAGGAAGAATGGCAAGTGTAGTAATGCATGCCTTCAATCAAATTAAAGAGAATGGGAGTTTAAATTTGTTTCAATCGCATAACCCTGAATATAAGGACGGTGAACAAATTAGAGATTTTATTTATGTAAAAGACCTGTTAGAATTAATGTGGTTTTGGTATAACAAACAATCAGAAAACGGTATTTACAATGCAGGAACCGGTAAGGCACGTACGTTTAATGATTTAGCCAACGCAATATTCTTAGCTCTTCACAAAACACCTCAAATTAATTATATCCCAACACCAGAAGATATTCGAGACAAATATCAATATTTTACCGAGGCAACTATGCAGAAAAGTATTGATGCAGGATTTAACACACCTTTTCATTCGTTAGAAGATGCTGTTTCTGATTATGTCAATAACTACCTAGTAAATCATTCAAATTATTGAAAAAAGTTGCACTCATATCGTGGTTGATTATTGCATTCTTAATCATAGGAATTGTTATAACTGGTTCTTCTAAAAAAGAAGATCAGGGAGGCAATCATGCTATAGACTTATCAGAGTTTATCCAAGAGCTTGAAAGTGAATCTGAGAATATTTTTAGTGATATAATTCCAATTTCTTTTGGTTCAGAACAAGCTAAGAAAGCTCATGATTTACGCAAAAAAAAATGGTACGTAATCAGCTTTGAAAACAAAAAAGAAGTTTATTGGAATAGTAATAAACTCAGTTTTGATTCCACGATACTCAACCATTCAATATTTCCCACCTTCTACTATTTTGGAGATGATTTATACTCCGTTTTTAAGTATACTTCAGACGACTTTCTATCCTTCCGAATAGCTAACGACGGCAAGCTTCATCAACGCTTGATTGACTTCTATCCAGAACTAAAACATGCAAGGTTAAATCATGAAAAGCAAGAGGGAAATATTCAACCAATCGAGCCCTTAGGATATAGCTATGAAAAGTCCAGCTATTCTCGTACACTTTACTTGGGTTTGTTAGCCTCATTCTTGTTATTGTTTTTGGGTTTATACTATTTAAGAAACAACAACCCAATCCAATATATTGTCTTGGCATTAATGGTTGTGCTGAACATTGTTGTTTACAAGTATTCTCCATATTCATTTGAAGAATTTTACTTATTAAAATCCAATGCTTTCACCCTACTCCAGAATAACATAGTACTTCTTTTATTGTATGTACACCTTACAGGATTGATTTTTATCACCGCCACGTTGTATCATCTTATACGCGAGTTGAGAGATGAGATTTCAATACCCCTTTTGTCTATTGGGTTGTTCTTTATAGCAGACTTTGTAATTGATCTTGGACAAAACTTGGCTCAACGTTCCAACATTTCATTTGACTTTGAGAAATTATTTGGTTTAACCAGCATTTCTTTTGTGTCGCTAGCATTTATATGTCTTGTAATCTGTCTGCTTTGGATACTGTCTTTCTACAGCGAAATTGCCCCAAAATTATCCAACATTAAAAACTGGATTCTTCTAGCTTTAGGTGCAATTGCTTTTGTAGTATTTCAACATTTTGATTCATACCGATCAATTCTTAATCTTCTTCCTCCGGTTATAGTTGTAATCATAAGTTTTCTTCTTTTTAGAGGAATTAAATCTTACAAACGACAAATTCATTTCCATTTTTTGTTTTCTGCATTGTTGGCTGCTTTGATAATCCATCTTAGCCAGAGCAATAGAGAAAACAATTATGTAGCTGAATATGCATCAACTCTTATGGAGAGCAAAGATTCACGTGCTGAATTAATTTTAAAATCGATTGAAAATCAGCTGGCCCAAGAATTCTTAGTACCTGAAGACTATCAAAACTTTGTCTTTAAGAAAGACATCATTGAAAGTAGGATTAAACAGCTTTACTTCAGTAATTATCTTGAGAAGTATGAATTGAAACTTTTAAGTTTTGACCCAACTGGTGAGAATATAAATCAAAACGACATTTATTCGTATAACGACTTAAATGAAGTCTATAATAACAACACAGAAAGAACACAAAGTGATTACTTTTATCAAATTGATAAACCAACCAATTTCAATGGCTACATAGCAAAATATGAAAACTGTGATATTGAAGGACATTTTGGAACAACATTCATTATTTTGCAACCTCGTGTAGTACAATCAGAGTTTTTATACCCAGAAGTTTTTGCAAATCAGCGGTCGAAAAAAGTCATTAATTTAGATGACTTTTCTTACGGTATCTATTTTAACAACAGACTGATTAGTCAGAAAGGAAGCTTTTCATATCAGTTGAACAACATTCCTATAGAAGCCCCTAAATCATTGTTCTATTTTGGCGAGACAAGGCATCGGGTTTTCTATGAAAACAAGTATACTGTAGCTATAAGCGAAAATGAGAATACACTTCGATCTTGGTTATCTTCATTTACATTTACGCTAATCATCTTGTTTCCAATTGGATTTATTCTTTCTATGCTTACTCGACTGCTAGTAGGCCCAAATCTTCC
This sequence comes from Bacteroidia bacterium, assembly GCA_013042025.1. GTDB lineage: Bacteria > Bacteroidota > Bacteroidia > NS11-12g > UBA9320 > UBA9320. Next base: position 1,356 of record JABDQY010000066.1, on the reverse strand, counting down.
TTTGGCAACAGCATTTATTCCAGGAGCATCAAAATATATAAGTTCTAGGATTCAAACTTCACTAACCATTATTCTGTTAGCAGCGTTATTACTTTCCGTCTATATCATCATTAGTTATATTCGTTCAAATTACAATCAAACTCTTGAAAATCAGCTACTTGTTAAAGTTAAAAACATAAGCACACAATTTCAAAACAAGGTTGATCTAAGTAAGAAACTATCAAATGATGAACAACGTCGCTTGATTCTAAACGAACAATCAAGTTCCTATAAAGTAGATATTAACCTCTATAATCAAGAAGGTAGACTTTTAAACAGCACAAAACCGTACTTAACAGAGAATGAAATATTAGGGGCTCATATGAATCCTACAGCTTTTGCTGAACTTACATTAAATGAATCTTCCCAGCTCTTATTGCAAGAGGAACTTGAAGGTTCTGACTACTTAAGTGCCTATGTTCCCTTGTTTGATGGCAAAAACCAAGTTATTGGATACTTGAACACTCCATATTTTGCTAAAAATGAAGAGTTAAACAAGCAGATATCTTCTCTTGTTGTGAATATTCTTAATATCTATTTCTTGCTTCTCTTATCTGGAGTATTAATTGCATACTTTATTTCACGACAAATATCTAAGCCCTTACTTCTAATTCGGGAGAAAATAGCGAAAACAGTGCTTCTGGGCGGAAACGAACTTATTGTTTATGAGCGTGATGATGAAATTGGTCAATTGGTAAAACAATATAACAAAATGGTGCTCGAATTAGATGAGAGTGCTAATCAAATGGCAGAAACAGAGCGTGAAGGTGCATGGAGAGAAATGGCGAAACAAGTTGCTCACGAAATAAAAAATCCGTTAACACCAATGAAGCTTAGCATTCAACATTTACAGCGTGCATATGAGAATGGTCCAAGCGAAAAACTTAACGATTTATTTAGCAAAACAAGCAAACTCTTAATTGATCAAATTAATAGCTTAAGCAACATGGCAAGCGAGTTTAGTCATTTTGCAAAAATGCCTGAAGATAAATTTGAAGATTTTAACGTTAGTGAAGTCTTGAAGAGCACAGTTAATCTATTTATTCGCTCCGAAAACACGACAATTAAATCAAACATCGAGAGTAATGTTTGGATTAATGCAGACCCTGAGCAAATTCAACGTGTTTTTAATAATCTAATTAAGAATGCAATACAAGCAATCCCAGATGGGCAAAAAGGAAAAGTTGAGATTACCTTAGAGCAAACTAATGGTTTTCTTAAAATTTCCGTTAAGGATAATGGGAAGGGTATCCCTGTTGAAAATTATAAAAAGGTGTTTGTTCCAAACTTCAGTACTAAAACCTCTGGAATGGGCTT
>JABDQY010000065.1 GCA_013042025.1 Bacteroidia bacterium | reverse complement strand
CATCCAATTAATGAAGGTTTCCTTGTTTCTGGAATGCTAATACCATTAGTTATGCCAGTAACAGTGCCTTTATGGATGGTGGCCTTAGCAACTGCTTTTGCTGTTGTAATTGGTAAAGAGGTTTTTGGTGGTACAGGAATGAACTTATTAAACCCGGCCTTAACAGCAAGAATGTTCTTATACATTGGATATACTCCGCAAATGAGTGGTGATGCTGTTTGGGTTCCTTCTCCTGAAGAAGGTACAGCTTTGGTTGATGGTGCAACAGGTGCTACCAATTTAGGAAGCTTAGCTGCAGCTTCTGCCGCAGGTGAAGCTTGGAATGAAAAGCTAGTAAATATTTTCGATACAAGTATTGTAGATAGTATCATTGGAACTATACCTGGATCAATAGGAGAAACATCTGTAATCGCTATCTTAATTGGAGCGGTTATTCTTGTTGCAAGTGGAGTTGGTAGTTGGAAAATTATGCTAAGTACTATAATAGGAGGAGCATTTATGGGTCTTATGATGAACCTTTCAGGTGGTGATTCTGTTTGGGCAGGAATGCCGTATTGGTATCATCTGGTAATTGGAGGATTTATGTTTGGAGCTGTGTTTATGGCTACGGATCCTGTGTCTGGTACGCAAACTGAAACGGGGAAATGGATATATGGATTCCTGATAGGGGTACTAACTGTGTTAATTAGGGTATTTAATCCTGGTTATCCAGAAGGTATAATGATGGCAATACTTCTAATGAATGTATTTGCTCCATTAATAGATTATTACGTAGTTCAAGCTAACATTAAAAGAAGATTAAAACGTGTCAAAGTTTAATAAAAATTCGAATACATACATTCTGCTTTATGCAGTTGTTATGACCTTAATTTTTGGAACATTACTCGCTTTTGTTTCAGAAAGTTTAAAGGAAAAACAAAAGGCTGAGGTCCTTATTGAAAAACAAAAGTTCATTCTTAAAGCAGCCTACGGTGAAAAAGGACTGGATGGAGTTAAGAAACCTGAAATCACACCTTTATACAATGAAATTGTTAAAGTAGCAGTGGTTAATAACCAAGGTGAACCAATGGATACCGAAGAAGCTAAAATAAAAATTGGAAAAGAGTACAAGAAGTCGAAAGACAGTCGAGCTCTACCAATTTATATTGTAGGAAAGAAGGATAATCCGAGTGAAGTAGAATCCTATGTGATGCCAGTTTATGGTAAAGGACTTTGGGACTTTATTTGGGCATACGTGGCATTGGATGCTGATCTAAAAACGATTGAAGGGATTGTATTTGATCACGTTGGTGAAACCCCAGGTTTGGGTGCTCGAATTACTGATGCATCGGTGCAAGAAAGATTTGTAGGTAAGGAATTGAATTTTGCTTCTAATACTGTTGATGCCCCAGACTTTCAAAAAGGAGAAGGAACGGATTATTCGTCCAGTCCATATAAGGTAGACGGATTAAGTGGTGCAACAATTACAGCAAAAGGAGTTAATGATATGCTAGATGATTATTTAGCAATGTACCTTCCATATATTAACCAAAATAGAGAGAAACAATGAGTACAGAAACGATAGAAAAATCAGAAGAAAAAGTAGTTAAAGCTGCGGAACCTCTTTTGTCAAAAAAGAGACGAAAGCTAGTTACAAATCCGTTGGATGATGATAATCCAATTACACTTCAAGTTTTAGGTATTTGTTCAGCGTTAGCTGTAACTATCGCACTAAAGGGTACAGTAATTATGGCAATCGCAGTATTTTTCGTACTGGTATCTGCCAATGTTATTATATCTGCTTTGAGAAATACTATTCCAAATAGAATTCGAATTATAGTTCAGTTGGTTGTTGTTGCATCATTAGTTGCAGTGGTAGACCAAGTGCTTAAAGCATATGCCTTTGAACAATCAAAACAACTCTCTGTATTTGTTGGTTTAATTATTACTAACTGTATTGTAATGGGACGTCTTGAAGCTTTTGCTCTAGGAAACAAACCTTGGGACTCTTTGCTTGATGGAGTAGGAAACTCACTTGGGTACGGATGGATAATTATTGCCATAGCTTTTGTTAGAGAATTATTTGGAAGCGGTAAGTTATTTGGAGCACAGGTTTTAGGAGATTGGTACTTAAATAATGGATTTTTTGCAACTCCAGCAGCTGCATGTATAATTCTAGGTATCATTATTTGGATATTAAGAGCAAGAAGTGGATACACTGAAGAATAAGAAGGAAACGAAATGGAAAATTTATTAAACATATTTGTCAAATCGATTTTTGTAGACAACATGATTTTTGCATATTTCTTAGGAATGTGCTCATATCTTGCTGTTTCAAAGAAATATAAAACCGCAGCAGGATTAGGACTTGCTGTAATATTCGTATTGGGTATTACAGTTCCCTTGAACTGGTTAGCATATAACTACCTTTTAAAAGAAGGTGCACTTTCATGGATTAGCCAAGATTTTGCTACTATTGATTTAGAGGTACTTAAGTTTATCGTGTTTATTGCGATTGTTGCAGCATTTGTTCAACTTACTGAAATGGCAGTTGAGAAATTCTCTCCAGCGTTATACAATTCACTTGGAATATTCTTACCACTGATTGCAGTAAACTGTTCAATATTAGGTGCTGCATTGTTCTTACCAACACGTGATTATACTTTGGTTGAAGCAACAACATTCGGTTTAGGCTCTGGATTGGGTTGGTTTTTAGCGGTGGTTGCATTAGCAGCTATACGAGAGAAGATGGCTTATTCAGATGTTCCAAAGCCTTTAAGAGGATTAGGTATAACTTTTATTATTGTTGGTCTGATGGCATTTGGTTTCATGAGTTTTGGAGGTTTCGAACTTCCGTTTAAAAGAACAGGTGACCAGCCAACTGAAGAAGTTTCGTCTATAGAAAAAGCATCTACCGAAGATGCAGTAGTTCAATCCGTAAACATTACAGAAGAGAAATGATATTTGAAATTATTCCAATGGTAATCGTCTTAGCAGCAATTGTATTTACAGTTGTAATTATA
>JABDQY010000253.1 GCA_013042025.1 Bacteroidia bacterium | reverse complement strand
AAGGTAATGTTAGAAACAGGCGAAGTTGGTAGAGTGAAATGGGTGCTTGAAGAAGACTAAAATTCACTTAGTTTTATCCAAATGGTATATTTGAGCAGATGAAATTTGTTTTCTTCATATTTCTAGTAATAAGCTCGTTACTGGGTTGGTCTCAAGATTATTGTGGAACAACAAAAATGAATGAGGTTTTTAATGAAGAACATACTACACAAAGAAATGATGTTTATGCAATCGGAAGGAATAAGAAAAGTGAAGATAGTTTACCCCATTTTGTTGTTCCTGTAGTTGTTCATATTGTTCATTTAGGTGAATCCATTGGAGTAGGTAAAAATCTAAGTGATGCAACAATTCATCGAATGATGGATTCTCTCAATGCTGATTTAAACAACATTAATACAAACCAGAAATCCAACATATCGTACAAATTAGCAACAGTAGGACCAGATGGTTGCCCAACTACTGGAATAACACGAACAAATGGATTACAATATGCTGAATATGCACAACATGGCTTGCAATACTACAGCGGGTCTGGACTTGAAGACGCGGAATTAATGCTAGACATTGGGTGGCCTCCTAGAGATTATTATAACATTGTATTGGTACATAAGATTAATAGTTCAAACATTTCGGCTTATGCTTACTATCCTAATAATTACTATTTTGATGCTTCCTACGTTTCCATGAATCATCTTTTTGACAAGACGGTATCACATGAAGTAGGGCATGGTTTGTATCTTTATCACACTTTTGAAGGAGATGGAGCAGGTTCCGATTGTCCAGCTAATGGAAATTGCAATTATGATGGAGATAAAGTTTGCGATACTCCTCCACACAAACGAACCTCATGCAATAAAACTTCACCACTTTGTGATAATTCGGCTCCTGCAGTTCATTCCGTGAATAACATCATGTCCTACTGTCACAGCGACTCTGCATATTTCACAGAAGGTCAAATGACAAGGATGAACGAAATCCTACAAGGATATTCAAGAAAGACATTGATTAATAATCATAGAACCAATGTATGTGGGTTTTATATAACTGCAAATATTACCAATGAACTTTGTAATCAGAAATCTGATGGTCGCATTGAGTTAACACCTTCATGTGAATTAAATCAATACAGCTACCAATGGCACGATGAAAACATCACTTCTTCAATTCGCACAAATTTGCCTGCAGGTGATTACTGGGTAACTGTTATCGATTCCAATTTAAATAGTCTTGATACATTCATTACAGTAGGAATTCAAAAGGATAATGAGTTTGAAATAGAGGTTGAAGACAACTTATGTTTTGGGGAAGAAAGGGGAAGTATTCTAGTAGATAAAAAAAACATCCAAGAACCTCTTGTTGTATATATAAATGGAGTTGAAGCAAATCAGAGTATTCCAAACTTAGCATCTGGTACATATTCAGTTTATATCAAAGATTTCTTTGGCTGCATAACAGACACGCAAGATATTGAAGTAGGCGAACCACTTGAGATGCTAAATGAAGGTACATTTGAAAATGCATGCGACTCATGCAATGGGAAAATTACACTGAACATAGTTGGTGGGGTAAAACCCTACATCATAACGCACAATGGATCTGTTTCTCCTGTAGAATTATCTGGATTGTGTGCTGGAGGGTATTCGTTTCTTATTCAAGATTCAAATTTCTGTTTTATTAGAGATTCCATTACCATTCAAAAAGCAGATCCATTGACTCCATTCTTTGAAAATTTCCCAGGAACGCAAATACTACATGATGCAAATCCAATAACCATTATTGGACAACCTAAAGGTGGTATTATGACTTACAACGGAGAAGAAATAGAAACATTTCTACCTTCAGATACTTTGTTAGGTTACATTAGGGTAGCATATAGAATAATTGACAGTTTAGCGTGCACATTTGAAGTCATAGATTCGTTCAAAGTTGTTTACAATCCATCCAATATAAATAATAACACACCGTACTTTGTCTATCCAAATCCAGCATCGAATGCAATTAAAGTTATGAACTTTGAAGATGAGCTAAACTACTTCTTAATAAATAATCTTGGTCAAAATGTAAAAAGTGGAATTGTTACTGAGTTCAAAAATGAAATTGATGTCCAAGGTTTAACTAAAGGCTCTTATATCTTAAGAATAAAAGATGGTGAAACATATATAGAACAGAAAATCGTGGTTGGTGACTAGTAGTCAATCTTATTCCTCAATTCAACAATTAAACGCAAAAAAAAAGCCTCAATCCATTGGATTGAGACTCGAAGTAATCGGGTTGTAGTTAGTAGTATTCTAAAATAATTTTTTTACTTGATTAAGGATGCCTCCTGTGTTACCTCCTAAAAGGCCAGCAATGTTTCCTAAATCAAAATCTTTATCAGCATCATCTTGAGACAAGAACTTATCTTTTAAGCTATTAATTAAATCAGGTGCAGTATTTTGAGCTTCGGCTTGAGCTTCTTGAGCATTCATTCCTTTGCTTTGTAATATGTCACCGAGTTTACTTTGTAATCCTTGAAAAATAGGATTGCTTTCTGTAGAATTTCCATCATTTGAAAACAAGCTAGTGATATCGCCTAGTTTTCCACCTGTAAGACTGCTAATTAATTCCGTTGCACCTTCAGATGCAGCAGCTTGAGTTTCATTTTGTCCTAAGCTATTTGGAGCCATTTTATCGGCTAATTTTTGCATAGCCATTTTTTTTAACATTTCAATCATTGTATCTTTAAGACGTGCTTGTTCAAAAAAGTCACAAAAAATGAAATTATTAGGCAACCGATGATTAAACCATCCAATAAAAAAGCCCCAATCTTTCGATTGAGGCTTTTAATAATTTCTAGGAATATGATGCTTACATCATTCCTCCCATACCACCCATGTCTGGCATTCCACCACCAGCACCATGGCTATGAGGAGCTTCTGCTTCAGGTATATCTGCTATTAAACACTCAGTGGTTAACAACATACTTGCAACAGATGCAGCATTCTCAAGAGCAATTCTACTTACTTTAGTAGGATCAATAACTCCTGCTTTAATTAAGTTTTGGTATTCATCTGTTCTAGCGTTATATCCAAAATCTTTCTTACCATCTTTCACACGTTGAATAACAACCGAACCTTCACCACCAGCATTGGCAACAATTTGTCTCAATGGTTCTTCAACCGCTCTACGAATAATATTAACACCAGTATTTTCATCTGCATTTGCACCTTCAAGCTTAGCAATTGATTCAATAGCACGAACGAAAGCAACGCCTCCACCTGCAACAATACCTTCTTCAACTGCTGCTCGTGTAGCTGCTAAAGCATCATCAACACGGTCTTTCTTTTCTTTCATTTCTACTTCAGAAGCAGCACCGATATACAATACTGCAACACCTCCTGAAAGCTTAGCAAGTCTTTCTTGAAGTTTTTCTTTATCATAATCTGAAGTTGAGTTTGCTATCTCCGCAGTAATTTGCTTGATTCTTCCTTGAATGTCAGAAGCTTTTCCAGCTCCATTTACGATAACTGTATTTTCTTTATCAATAGTAACTTTCTCAGCAGTTCCAAGAGCATCTAGGGTAGCATCTTCTAATCTTCTACCTTGTTCTTCACTGATTACAGTTCCACCAGTTAATACCGCAATATCTTGCAACATTGCTTTTCTTCTATCACCAAAACCAGGAGCTTTAACAGCTGCAACTTTTAATGACCCTCTAATTTTATTTACCACCAATGTAGCTAATGCTTCACCTTCAACCTCTTCAGAAATAATTACCAATGGTTTGCCAGTTTGAGCTGTTTGCTCCAATACAGGAAGTAGTTCCTTCATATTACTGATTTTCTTATCGCAGATAAGAATATATGGTGCTTCTAAATCAGCCTCCATTTTTTCAGTATTGGTTACAAAGTATGGAGAAAGATATCCTCTGTCAAACTGCATACCTTCAACTGTTTTAACTTCAGTTTCAGTACCTTTTGCTTCTTCAACAGTAATAACACCATTCTTACC